>JBGTAR010000050.1:0-13591 GCA_041749815.1 Terrimicrobiaceae bacterium | reverse complement strand
CCTGCTTGATGAACCAACGACTGGACTCCACTTCGCGGATATTCATAAACTGTTGGAAGTGCTTATGAAACTTCGCGACGCTCGCAACACCCTCATCGTGATCGAACACAACCTCGATGTGATCAAATGTGCGGACTGGATCCTTGATTTGGGGCCCCTCGGAGGTTCAGGGGGCGGTCAACTCATCGCCGAGGGAACCCCCGAAGCCATCGCCGCCAACCCCGCTGGCTTCACCGGACGATACCTGTCCAGGGTTCTATGAAAAAGATGATCCTCACAGCCCTGGTGGGGGCTCTAACGGGTTCGGTCCTGGCGGGCACAGCCCTGGAAGAGGGCCAATCCGCATTGGAGGAAGGCCTGCCAAGCGTGGCCCTAGCCAAGTTGTCTGCCATCGATCCTGCAGGCCTTGGCTCAAAGCAGAAGGAGGAACGGAGCATTTTGCTTGCGAGAGCTTTGCTCGCAACGAAAGACGGCGAAGCGGCCATCGAAACGCTCGAGGGCTTGGAAACGCCCAGGTCAAACGCAGCCCAATTCTGGCTCGCTGAGGGGTTTGCCATTACCGGGCAATACAGCAAGGCCTTGGAACATTACGAGGCGGTCTCTTCCGAATTTGGCAATGATGCCATCATCGGGCGTGCCCGCATGCTTGCCGCCCTCGGCCGCCAAGACGAGGCCATCGGGTTGTTGGAAAACTCGACCCGCACGACGATGGGCCGCCTTGATCTGGCAGCTCTCTACATCGATGCGGGTCAATCGGAAAAAGCCGCCACAGAGCTCTCACCCATCGAAACCATCACCTCCGCAGATGCCGCTATTCGGGATTATTTGTTGGCCTGGACCCTGATCAATACCGGTCAGCTCGCGAAGGCCCAAGAGGTCCTGGATCAAGACTCCAAACCGGATGCCACGATGGCTGTCAAACTGACTCTGCTAAAGGCCAAGTGTTTACTCGAATCCGGGGAGGACGATCAGGCTGAAGCCCAATTGGAAGAGTTTATTGAGGACCATGGACATCACCAAAACCTGCCGGATGTTTTTCGCGACCTTGACCTTGTTTACATGCGTCAAACCTCGCCCTCCAGTTCGGAACTTCGCAGATGGGCCGAGGATACCAGCATCAGCGACAGACAAAAACTGAGCACCTATTACCTCGCACGAAATGAGCAAAGGCTCGGGCGGCTGGACCGGTCGGAAGCAGCCTTCAAGGCCTTTCTTCAACAAGCCCCGGATCACCCTCTTGCGGAAAAAGCCCGCATGGAATGGTCCTCCGCAACATTGGCATCCAACAAACCCGCCGAAGCTCTGGAAATTCTTGTAAACATCCCAGGGCCCAGGATGGATTTCCAACGCGGCTTGGCCCATGCCGCAGCCGGACATTTCACGGATGCTGCCGCAGCATTCAATCAGTCCGCCAAGGAAGGAGGCTGGGAGGCGGCAAAATATAATGCCGCTCTGGCATCCATCCTTGCCGGCGGACAGGAGGACATCAGCCAAGAAAAACTCTCCGCACATGGAGAACGCTCCATCACACTTCAACTGGCCGCGGCCATGGATGCGGCCTCCAAAAGAGATCCTCAAACGGCAACTCTCCTCGAAAATGTGGCGACCCAGAACCTTCCGCCATGGTCGGACTCCGCCAGGCTGGCTCTTGCGGAATGGAAATATTTGCAATTGGATCGGGAGGGGGCACGCGCCGAGCTCCGCCAGGTGTCCTCAACAACGGTCGAGACAGCCTCGCGGGCAAGCGCCCTCTCAGTGTTTCTTTTGGATGACGGATCCCCGGATTCCGAACCACTCATTCTGGAAACCGCCACAGATTTTCTTTCCAACCATCCAGATGACCCTTTACGGGCCGACGTGCTCTTAAAGCTCGGTGAAGTTTATTTCCGCAGAGGGAATTACCTCTCCGCGCAATCCAACCTGGAGCAGGCGGCCATGGCCCGCCCGGGCTCCCCCCTGGCCGAGAAGGCTCAGTTCTTGGCGGCCCAAGCGGCCTCCCGATTGTTGTCAGAAGCCGGCACAGAGCAGGCCCTTGAGCATTATAATGATGTGGCGCAAGCCAGTGGACCACTGGCCTTTCGGGCTCGACTGGCTCAGGCGCTCCTGCTGAATGCCTTAAACCGCCCGCAGGAGGCCATCCCGGTGTTGGACAGCATTGTCTCTTCAAACGCCGACGAATCCCTCCGCTTTGCAGCCCTCATCGAAAAGGGGGACACCTACTTTTTGCTCGGAAACTCGGACCCCTCTTCCTACAAAGAGGCCATCGCGGCATGGAGACTCGCCGCCGAACCCAACGTGCCACCACGCTGGAGAAACCAAGCCCTTGTCAAAATCGGAGCTGCTTCCGAAAAGCTCGGAGAACTCCCCGCAGCCCTGGCCAGTTACCACAGTGTTCTCTCTGCCAAAAATGAGACCGAACCCGAATACTTCTGGTTCTACAAAGCCGGCTTCGATGCCGCGAGAATTCTTGAAGACCAAAACAAGGCCGCCGAAGCCATTGAAATTTATGAGCGACTGGCGGCAACTGAGGGCCCCCGCGCTGAGGAGGCCCGCCAGCGCATCAATCGCCTCCGCCTCGATAATTTCCTTTGGGAGGACTGATCCCCTTGACGAACAGGTTCTTGGAGCGCCTGCGAGGCTTGGTGCAACCCTTTAAAAAATGACAAAAAAACTTCTCATCCTTCCCGTGCTGTTGCTGATCGGAGTCGGCGCGCTTTTTGTGGCGTCCTCCCGGGCCGCATATGAAACTGCTCAATATGCGGTTGTTTCAAAGCAGGGAGACATCGAATTACGTCGATATGCTCCCATGATTGTTGCGACGACTGAGCTGAAACTCGAGGATCGGGACAATGGCTTTGGGCGCCTGTTCCGCTTTATCTCCGGGGAAAATGAGTCGAAGCAGAAAATCGCCATGACGACTCCTGTCTTTATGCCATCCAATGCGGAGGGCCAGGCCATGACGATGCAGTTTGTGCTACCGGCAGAGGTCGGGAAAGAGGGGGCGCCGAAACCGAATGCCTCGAATGTTACGATGGAATCCCGTCCGGGCGGATTATTTGTGGCTCTCCGCTTCCGTGGGTATGGATCTCAAGAGAAGCAGCAGCGGGCCCTCGAAACCCTTCTCGCTTGGATCAAAACCACGGGCCGCTCAGCAAAAGGCCCTCCCATTTTTGCCTACTACGATCCTCCATGGACTCCAGAATTTTTGCGCCGCAATGAGGTTCTGATCGAGGTTTCCGAGTAGCTCCATATTCGGCGCGATACGAAAAACAGATAGTGCAGAGGAGGTCTGCCGATGGGAAGCCAGCGCCCTAAAGAGGAGCGACATCCACCACTTCACACCGCACCCCTCGCTGGAGGCTTGAGATTTTTTCCTCGCGGTCATCCAGCTTTCTTCTCCACACTCTTCCCCTTATGTCAGTTCTTATTGTTGGTTCAATTGCGTTGGATGATATCAAAACCCCGCTCGCGGAGGAAAAAAACCTGCTGGGCGGATCGGCATCTTACGGGGCCGTGGCCGCGAGTTTTTTCAGCCCTGTTAATTTGGTGGGGATTGTGGGCACAGATTTCCCCGAGGAACATGTGGACCTCTTGAAATCCCGGAACATTGATTTGACGGGGTTGAAAGTGGAGGAAGGCAAAACTTTCCGCTGGTCAGGGGAATATCTTTGGGATCTGAACACCCGGGAGACCCGCTCGATTGATCTCAACGTGTTTGAGCATTTCCGTCCCGAATTGCCCGAGTCCTACAAAGACACCCCGATTGTCTTGCTCGCAAACATCGCTCCTGAACTCCAACACCTTGTTCTCGACCAGGTGAAGCTTCCTCGTTTTGTGATTGCTGACACGATGGACCTTTGGATCGACATCGCAAAAGAGCGCCTCATCGAATTGCTGGCAAGGGTCCATCTCCTGATTCTGAATGATGGCGAGGCCCGCCAGCTCACCGGAGAAACCAGCCTCATTCGTGCCGGAAAAAAATTACAGAACCTTGGCCCCCGGTTTGTTGCTGTCAAAAAGGGAGAACATGGGTGTCTGCTTTTCGGAGAGAATGGCGAATTTTTCTCCTGCCCGGCCTTCCCCTTGGAAGATATCCATGACCCCACGGGCGCTGGGGATTCGTTTGCTGGAGGTTTGGCAGGATACCTGGCCGGCACGGACTCCAAGGAGATCACTTTCGATCACCTACGGGGAGGCGTCCTTCGCGGCAGCGTGCTCGCAAGTTTTAATGTGGAAGCTTTCAGTCTCGAACGCCTGAAAACGGTCACTCCTTCCGAAATCGAGACCCGGCTTGAGGAGTTTCGCAAAATTGCGCGGCTTGACTAACACCAAGACTCCCCGCTTGCGGCAGAGGCCTGCCAAAGGATAGGTTTCCGGGTTGATGGCAACAGCAAAAAGTCAAAAGTCGACATCCTGCTATTTTGTGGCCGGGTCGGATGATGCCGGTGTGAAACGAGCAGCGAAGGCGCTGTCCGAAAAACTGGCACCGGGAGCCGATGCTTTTGGCATGGAAATTATTGATGGGGCTGTGGAAGGGGCGGACGCTGCTGCCAGCAAGGTGGAAGCGGCAATTGGAGCCGTGATGACATTGCCTTTCCTCGGTGGAAAAAAGCTGGTTTGGTTGAAAAGCGCTGCTTGCTTGGCTGACACCGTCACAGGCCGGTCCGAGGCGGTGCTCACAGCCCTTGAGAAACTTGCGGAAGCTTTGGAAGGTGGGCTGCCTGAGGGAGTGGAGTTTTTGATGAGTGCTCCCGGGGCTGACAAACGCCGCTCGGCCTACAAACGTTTTGTGAAGGTCTGTGAGACCGAAGTGGTAGATATGCCGGACTTCGGGTTTCGAGGCGGAGAGGAGGCCCTCATTGAGTGGACCGGCGGATTGGCGAGGGAGCGCGGACTGAAACTCAGCCCTGAGGCGGTGGAGACGCTCGCAGCGCGGGTGGGGCTGGACACAGCCCAGATGGCCAGCGAGCTCGACAAGCTGGAAACCGCGTTTGGAAAATCCGCCCCCGTGGAGGCGGAAGCGGTCCGTGAACTGGTTCCGCAAACCCGGGAGGGTGGCATTTTTGATCTCAGCGGGGCTGTTCTCAGAAGAGACCTGCCCCTGGCTCTCGACACGCTGGCTCAGCAGTTTCGTCAGGGCGAAAAAGGTGTCGGCATCCTCCTTGCCGCGATTGTTCCAACGGTTCGAAACCTCGTCATCATGAAAGACCTGATGCAGCGGCACCGGATTTCCCCCGGAGGATATGCCAACCAGTTTGCCGCGACTCTTGGGCGGCTGCCAGCCGAAGAAACTTCTCACCTTCCTCGAAAAAAAGATGGCGGCCTCAATGCCTACCCCCTAAGCCTCGCAGCATCCCATGCTTCAAACTTCACCCTGCCTGAGCTCGTTGAAGGATTCCGGGCTTGCGCCACCGCGGCCCAGCAACTTTTTTCGGGAACCCTGGGCGATGACGTGATTTTGGCGAGACTTTTGCTGGGGATGTTGTCGCGGGGTGAGGAACCGCCTCTCAGCCGGTGAAGATTTGTGACCTGACCCAATTCTACTCACCCGTGAGTGGAGGCGTTCGCCGATACATCGAGCAGAAGGCGGCCCATGTGAAGCGTCTGGGCGGCAATGCCCGGCATGTCCTGGTGGTTCCCGGCGAGAAGACCGCCTGCGAAGGCGATGAGATCACCAAAATTTATACCATCGCCTCGCCGTTGGTTTCGCGGACCTCGCGGTATCGGATGTTGCTCAAACTCCACCTCGTCGAGGAGGTGCTCGAACGGGAGCGTCCGGACATCATCGAATCCGGCGACCCCTATCAGTTGGCTTGGAAAGCCATTGCGTCCGGTCGGGCGCTGGGAATTCCTGTGGTGGGGTTTTATCATTCCCATTTTCCTGAAGCCCTCCTGCGCACGGTGGCCAAATTTACCGGAGGCATTGCGCCGGCCATCGCATCCGACGCAGCCCGTCGCTACGTGAAGACCCTCTACAACCGTTTCGAAACGACCTTTGTTCCAAGCCCCGCCCTCGCATCGCTGCTGACATCCTGGGGTGTGGATGCGGTGGACAGTATTGATCTTGGGGTGGATACCCACATCTTTCAACCGAGTCAGGTGCCGGTGGCCCAATTGCGCAAGGATCTCGGCCTCCCACAGGACAAACGTATTTTGCTTTATGTCGGCAGACTGGCCCCGGAAAAAAACGTACAAACACTATTTTCGGCATATTCTCTTCTGCGAAATCAAGCGGATTGCCATCTGGTTGTGGTCGGTGATGGCACCCAGCGCTCCTCGGTGGAGCGACTCAAAAAACGAACTGGTTCCGTCACATGGATCCCGTATTGCGGGGATCCCGGCCAGCTTGCAAACATCTACCGGGCCGCTGATTTATTCGTTCATCCCGGCATCCAGGAAACCTTTGGGCTGGTCACCTTGGAGAGCCAGGCTTGCGGAACGCCCGTCGTGGGAATTCATGGCAGCTACATGGACCGTATTATTTTTTCCGATCAAATTTCGTGGGCCCAGGAGAATACACCGGAATCCCTTGCTGAGGCCATCGAGGCCAAGCTTGGCCGGGATTTGGTGTCGTTGGGGCGGGCAGCGGGGGAAGCCGTCCGCAAGAACTACTCCTGGGAAAAAGTCTTTGACCACATCTTTGGCGTTTATGCGCGTGTGGTGGGCAACTACTGCGATTGATCAAATATTTGTATTGCCATGAGTGGGGATCGGAGGCTGATGATAGGCCTCTTGAAGACCGCCCACTTGGAAACCACCGTCCGTAACTACGAACCCCGCGACAGGGAGGCTGTCCGCAGGCTTTGCTGTGAAACCGGCTTTCTGGGCAAACCCATCGACCCGGTGTTTGAAGACCGGGAGTTATTTTCGGATTACCTCACCAGTTATTACACAGATGTGGAGCCGGAATCCTGCTTTGTCCTTGAGCATGAGGGCATCGTCAAAGGTTATCTGCTCGGCTCCCGCAAGCCCTTCCGTCAGCAAATCCACAGCATTGTTCTCAACGGGAGCCTGTTTCTCCGGGCGCTCATCAGGTATCCCGGCTATTCTCCAGCCACCCGCGAATTTATCGCGTGGATCCTCAAAAACTCTTGGAAAGAAGTCCCCGCAGCTCCCCGACGAACGGCTCACTTCCATTTTAATGTTCTCCCCGAGGCTCAAGGAGTGGCCGGGACTCGCACCCTGATGAATGCCTACTTCGCCTATCTGGAATCCAAGGGCGAAAAATCAGTGTTTGGTCAAATGGTGACCTTCGAATCCCGACGCGGGGCGAAAGTCTTGGAGCGATACGGCTTCCGGGTCCTTGAGCGCCGCGAACTCACCAAGTGGAAAGACAAACATCCAGAAACGGTGTACCTGACCACGGTGATCAAGCAACTGACACCCGCAAAGTAGTGTCCACTGCAAGCGGGCGCACCCTGCCCCCCTTCTTTGAAGAGTTGGACGTCTGGGTCGATGACATGCCCCGGCCCGGAGATATCCAGATGGCCATCGACGAAACCCTGCTCCTCAACGGCCTGACGCGCCCGTTGCTTCGCCATTATTGCTGGCAGGGTTCCTGGGCCAGTTTTGGATACTCCCAATCGCTGGCCGCAGCCCGCTCAGAAGCCCCAGGCTCCCTGTTGGTGAGACGTTGGACGGGGGGAGGTGTTGTCCGGCACGACGAGGACTGGACGTTTTCCCTGCTGGTGCCGATCCAGGAAAGCTTTTGCAAGCTTCGCCCCAGGGATTCGTATCAAGCAATCCATGAGCGGGTCATCGCAGCCATGTCATCGGGGGAAAACCTGCCCGAAATCCGATTGGCCGGCACGGCAGATTGTCAGCAATCCCTGTCCTGCTTTGCCGGACCGACTTTGTATGACGTCATGGAAGTCGCTGGCGGAAAAATCTGTGGGGGAGCCCAGCGAAGAACACGCAAGGGGATGCTGCACCAAGGGAGCATTCAGAGTTCGAAACGCCAGTTCACGAGAACGTTCGGGCAGGAACTTGGCGGGCTGTTCGCAAAAAAACTCTGCGTCTTCGCACCGCCGCACTTCCTCGGGGAGCACTCGGAACACCTCGCAAAAACCCATTACGGGAATCCGGGGTGGACCGAACGCATCCCCTGAGGGAGCGGGAGGGGGGGAATCAGATTGCTTTGACGTGGGCGGAAACGTGCTTCGTCAATTCAAACATGGTCACTTGCTTTTTGCCGCCGAAAATCACTTTGAGCGTCTCGTCAGCGTTGATGAGGGTTTTCTTTTTCTCGTCTTGGAGTTTGTTCGATTTGATGTACTCCCAGATTTTTTTGGTGATCTCACTGCGGGGGATGGGTTTCGAGCCAACAACCGCTGCGAGAGCTTCATCCGGTTGGACGGGCTTCATGAATGCGGCGTTGGGTTTGCGGGTAGCTGGTTTTTTAGTAGGCATAGAAGATTGCTTTTATGCCTCTCCCTCAGGGGATGCGAGGCTTTTTTTATGCGGATTCACCAATGAAATCACGGAGCTCGTAGAGTTTGGGGTCCCGGGAGGGCCTGCGCTTTTTTAAAACCGCCTTGATGGAAGATGAAAAATCCGCTGATTCCGGGTCACCTCCGAAGCTCTCATCGCCAAGCCCATCAAGGGATTCCCCGAACTCTTCCTCCAGCTTTTCGGGATCTTCTCCACTCTCCAACCGCCGCAGCATTTGCTCCATCTCGGCAGGCACTTTCTGTCCCGTGGCCTCGGTCATTTTCCTCATCAGACGCCCAAGTTGTCTGGGATCCGGGTTCTGATCATCCATGGACGACATCTCCCGCTCCATCTCCGCCATCATTTTTTCCATACGCGGATCCGAGGGATTTTCGTCGGTTTTTTCCTTGGCACGTCCCGTCACCGCAAAGCGGGAAAGCACCCGTTCCATACGGGCCTTGGGGTTGTCAGGACAGCGCGGGATGGAAGCCGCCGCCGACAGGCTTCTCGCAAAGAAGCTGTAAATCTTGTTCGTATCTGGGGAAAAATATTCGTAAATGGGCATTGTGATAACGGTTTGCAGACATCCACAGTGTGTTCCTGACCCACGCTTTTTTCAAGTCAGGGGATTACGAAGAGGCATCCCAAGCGTGCGCCAGCTCATTGTTTCATGGGTAGGGCGCGTCAGTCCCTTGACCGCCGACTCATCCTCTCATTCAACGGACGGCGAGGGACCGCCGTCCCTACCGTTAAGAGGCACCCAATGACCATTCTTGAAACACTCGCCCCGCTTGTGCTCCTCATCGGTCTGGGAGCATTGCTGGCCCATGTCAAATTTCTGGGCGATATTTTTGTCGCCGACCTCAACAAGCTGGCGTTTTGGGTTGCCCTGCCCGCATTGTTGTTTCGTTCAGCAGCGGCCGCCGGCCATCCTGGGGCCCGAACGTTTCACCTTCTTGGAATCCTTGTAGCTGCAACTTTGCTTGCCTGCCTGGCTTCCTACCTCCTCAGCCATTTGCTTCATGTGCCGGCAAAATCCTGGGGAACCCTTGCGCAATCAGCGTTCCGTGGAAATCTGGCCTACATCGGCATTCCTCTTCTGTCTCTAGGGCTTCCCGCCATTGGCGGGGGACCAGAGGCGTTTCCCACGGCGGTGGTTGTCATGACACTCATGATGGTGATTTTCAACTTTTTGGCCGTGCTGGTTTTGCAGCGAGGCCAGTGGAAACCCCGCGAGGCCGCCTGGTCGATTGTGACCAACCCTCTTTTGGTGGCGGGTTTGCTCGGTCTGGCCTGGTCGACCACCGGGCTCGGTTTGACGCCCATCGCTGACAAAACCCTTCAGATCCTTGGTAGTGCCGCCGTGCCCATCGCTCTCATTTGCATCGGAGGAACGCTTGTGGCCGCCTCCCCGGGTGGTCGGCTCAAGGAACTCGTGATTGCCGTCGGTTTAAAAATCGCTTTTGTCCCGCTTGTGGTTTGGAGCCTGGGGATGGCCATCGGGCTGGATGTGGTGGAATTGCGAATTGGGGTTGTTCTCGCCGCCTGCCCCACCGCAGCCGCATCTTACGTGATGGCAGCCCGAATGGGTGGAGATCCCCAACTGGCATCCGCAGCCATTGCCATCAGCACCATCTGCTCGGCACCAGCCCTCGTTTGGGCTCTTTGGGTCACCGGGGGATGACATTGCCATGGCGGCAAATTCACAAATCGTCCGCTTCCAGTTGAAAAAGCGTCCACTTTGTTTACATTCACTCCCCATATGAACATGACCATGATTCTTCTGTTGATCGTTCCGATGATCATCGGCCTGTGGGCGCAATCACGTGTGAAGAGTGCTTTCAGCAAGTGGAGCAAAATTGCAGCCACCTCTGGGGTGACGGGCGCTCAAGCGGCACGCAAAATTCTCAGCGCCGCCAACATCAATGACGTGGAAGTTGTCGAGATCAACGACATGCTCGGGGACCATTACGATCCCACCCACAAGAGACTTTGTCTGTCCTCCCCGGTTTATGGAACGCCCTCCGTAGCCGCCCTGGGGATCGCTGCCCACGAGTGCGGGCACGCCATCCAACACGCCCGCAGTTACGGCCCCCTCAAATGGCGCATGGCGGTTGTTCCCATGACGCAATTCGCATCTCAGATCCTTCCTTTTGTGGTGATGGGCGGTATCTTTTTTCACATGGTTCACCTCATCACCCTTGGGGTGATCTGTTATCTGATTCTCACGCTTTTCCAACTGATCACCCTCCCGGTGGAGTTTGATGCCTCCCGCCGGGCAAAGGTCATCCTCCAGCAAATGGGGCTCGTTCAGGCCGGTGAGGAAGCGGGAGGAGTGAACAAAGTGCTCAACGCGGCCGCCCTGACCTACGTGGCGGCCTTTGTCGCGGCCCTTTCCAACTTGGTTTACCTTCTCATGATCCGCAATCAAAGCCGGTGACCTTCTCGGATTAAGCGTGACCAAATCAACCGGCCATGGGGTGCTGCGTCATCCGCCCCGGACACACGTCGCACTGACCATTGCCGGATCTGACAACAGCGCCGGTGCAGGCATTCAAGCGGACCTGAAGACCTTCTGTTCCCTTGGGTGTTATGGGCTGACAGCCGTAACCTGCATCGTCTCCGAAGTGCCGGGCCTGGTCTCAGGGCTTCAACCGGTTCGCGCCAGTTTGGTTCGCAGCCAGATTGAACTCTGCATGGAGGCGTTTCCCGTGCGGGCGGCAAAAACCGGTATGCTCTACTCAGCAGAGATTGTTCGGGCTGCCACAAACGCCCTTTACGGAAGAGGCTTTCCCATCGTGGTGGATCCAGTGATGGTGGCCAGCAGCGGAGACCCACTTCTGAAGCCCTCCGCTATCAAAGCCTATCGCGAACTCCTCTTTCCCCTGGCGACCCTTGTGACTCCGAACCTCGATGAGTTGAGCCTGCTGGCCGGCCGGCCAATTCCCAATCTCAAAGCCATGCGGGAAGCAGGGAAAGAACTCTTCCAAACATTGGGATGCAGCTTTTTGTTAAAAGGCGGCCACCTCAAGGGGCGTCGCGCGGTGGACATTCTCGTCAGCCCGGAGGGGGTGGAAGAGTTTTCCGTAGACTTTGTGAAAGGCGCCTCAACGCATGGCACTGGCTGCACCTACTCGGCAGCCATCACCGCCAACCTCGCCAATGGCAAGTCCCTCAGAGAAAGTGTCGCCGCCGCAAAAACCTATATCACCGAAGCCATCCGGCAACACCTGCGCTGGTCGAACACCCAAGCCCTGAATCACTTTCCCGCACATAATGTTCAGTAATCTTGAGCCAAAGCAGAGATTTTTTTGATGAGCATTGTTCACTCAGGCTTTCTCGGAAAAAGATCCCCGACACCAATTCCGAGGCCGCCTGCTAGCTTTTCCAAGGTGGTGAGTCTTGGATTTGAGCGCCTGCCAGATTCAATGTGTTGATAAACTTTGTATGGCATGCCAATTTTCTCAGCGAACTCCTCTTGCGTCATCCCAGCATCTACCCTCCGCTTCCGCAACTCATGCACCATTCTCTTTGAAGCGGATTCCACTTCATAAGCCTGAAGCGTTGGAGCCTTTTCAACACCTCCACATGCGTGGTGTTGACAAGTTCGGCAAGGACTGATTCTCTACCTGTCATCTTGAAGGAACTCCCTTCCAAATCTTTTCAGCGGACATGTCCGATCTGGGCGGGAATTTTTTTTTCCTGCGGCAATTTCATTTTTTGGATCTCAACCCGCGCTTGGTAAAACCATTGTCTTGCAGCAGCCGCAGGAGCACCGACTTATCGAGAGCCTTGAAATCGACCTTGGTGATCGGTCCATATTCTTGAATCGGATTGAGCCACCCATTTTGAAACCTCAGCGGCTTGTTTTGGCTGAACCAGATGCTGTGGCATTCACGCCTGAACCCTTGACTCCTGAAGAACAAGCAGAAATCCTGAGGTGGGAACAGATGGATTATCAAACTTTCTATCCTTCAGCCACGGCCTATGCGGGCAAGGGATCAGAGGTTTTTGTTTGGACCCAGGACGGTGGGGTGCGGTTTTTGAGTTCCATTGATTTCCGGTATTTCCAGCCTGTTTATGGATTCGAGGGTGATGGCGTTTATTACAGCACATTTTTTATGCTGGATTTGTGGACCGACAAGGCGATCGCAGAAGCCCATGTCGAAGACCACTCCTTGGTTGTCACCTACCCGAACTTTCCGCAGGAAGTGGATGGGGTGTCGCAGTTTGAGGTCATTTCATCTGCGGCGGGTGAGGAAAATGAGAAAGCCATCGCCGCCATGGAGGCCTTGCACGCTTATTACGATCAAAATCGAGCGAAGCTGGCCAAGGAATACAAGGACGCCGAGGCGGCGCAGATCGCTCACGCGCAATGGCTGAAAGACAACCCGCCCATCCCGCAGGATACAGTGATTAATTATTTCCCGATTCGCAGCAGTTCCGCAATGAGCGAAGAAGTCTTCCTTGGACAATGACGCCCCGTTATTTGTTAATGGTGCTTGCGCTGAGCATCCCCGGCCAGTGGGGACTACAGGCACAAACCGCAGAGGACAGCAATGAGGGAACCACCCTTGAGATCGATGAGGCAAACTCGATCTCGCGATTTAAATGGTGGGGCCGCGATGGAAGAACGTATTTCATTCAGCACTCGGATGATTTGCTGGATGTCTGGCAATGGGTCCCCATGGTTGAAATTGGAGACGATTCCATCAAGGAGTGGGGATTTACTTCCACGGGAGACAAATTTTTCCTTCGCCTGCGCCACATCAGTAACGTTCCCGTGGCAGAAAATGTTTGGGCTGCTTTTAGTGAGACGGGAACAGTCGATGTCGGGTGGAGTGCACCTGAACCTTCTCGAGTGACACGATGGGTGATCCAGCGCCAACTCTTGGGTGGGGAATGGGTGACGATTGGTTCAACAGCCCATGGCCTACGAACGTGGGAGGACACTACGCTTCCCCCTGATACCCAAGCTCACTATCGCGTGGTAGGCGAAGTGGAGCTTGAGCCCGGTGCGCCCATCGCCAACTCTGCTGCGGCAAGCACGAGCCCCCAAGGCGATGATCCCGGGAGCGGCATCCAAGGCGAAAGCTACGAGGGTGTTCCGACGACATGGTGGCAACAATATTTTGGAGGCCTCGCGCCCGAACAGCGGCCA
>JBGTAR010000049.1:0-6693 GCA_041749815.1 Terrimicrobiaceae bacterium | reverse complement strand
GGGATCCGGGATGTTGCTCAGGTGGTAACTCAGGGTTTCGACGCGGTTGGGCTGTTGCATCCCAAGCTTCTTCCAGAGTTACTCAAGCTTGTACATTTTATTCGTATTTATTTTTCCTGCATTTTTAATGCGTTTGCCCTGTCGGCTATCGGGAGGGTTGCTCGCGAACTTAATTGTCAATTTCCGATACCTTCGCCCCCTGGAAGACCTTATGGAAGAGGCGGCAATCAAGGCATGCCGGCAGGATGCCAGCGGTCCCAGGGGCGGTCTCTTTGGCCACTTTGTACCACACCCGATGCGCCGATCCGGGGGTTCGACACGTAATACGAATATGAACAAAATTCTTATTACTGGTGCCTCAAGCGGCATTGGGGCGGCTTTGGCGGTGAAACTTGCGGCGCGGGGGAATGAGCTGGCACTTGCCGGGCGCTCGCAGGAAAAATTGGAGGCGCTTGGGATTGAGGGGGCGACGTTGCTGCCGGGGGATCTCACGTCAGCAGGAGTGGCAGAAAAAACGGTGGTTTCTGCGAGCGAGGCGCTCGGCGGGTTGGATGCGGTGGTTCATTGTGCGGGGATCGGGTTGATCAAATCTTCGTTGGAAACAACGGATGCGGAATTCACGAAGGTCTTGAATGTGAATACGCGCGCGACGTTTCTTGTGGCCCAAGCCTCGGCGAAGTTGATGGCAGCCCAGAAGCAGGGACTGTTTGTCACGATCCCTGGTATCCTTGGAAAGGCCCCCATGAAAAATGCGGCGGCCTATTGTGCAAGCAAGTATGCGGTGACCGGGCTCATCAAATGCTTTGCGCAGGAGTTCGCGAGATCGGGCGTGCGGTTTTCTTTGTTTCATCTGGGAGGGGTGGACAGTCCGTTCTGGGATGACCTGGGCACGAGTTTTCAGCGGGATAAGATGATACCCGTGGAAACGGCGGCGGATCTGATCATTCAAGCGATTGACGCCCCGCCCGGTTTGGTGCTCAGTGAGGTTGTGATGCAACCGGAGAGCCATCAACTCGTTTGAGCACGGATCCATTTGACCTGATTGTCATCGGCGCCGGAGTGGCCGGGCTGAGTGCTGCTGTGCGGGCTTCGGAATTGGGAATCAAGGTGGCGGTGGTCGAAAAAAGCCGGGGTGTTGGAGGGCGGGCGGCGACGCGAAGAATTGCCGGGGTTCCGGTGGATCATGGGGCTCAATTTTTCACCGCAAGGGATCCTAGCTTTCAAAAAAAAGTGCAGAAATGGGAGGTGGCCGGGGTCTGTCGCGTTTGGAGTCATGGGATCCCCACATGGGAGAACGGTGTGATCACCGAGCCACACGAGGGATATCCCCGCTACATATGTCCTGAGGGAATGACCGCACTTGCGAAACACGAATCGCAGAGTCTCACGGTGTTCCGGGAGTCAACTATCACTGACTGTCTTCGGGAGAAGGACCTATGGTCTATGAAAACAAAGGAGGGGGCATCATGGTCCGCAAAAGAAATTATCTCGACGGCACCCGCGCCTCAGACTCTTGCACTTTTTAATCCGTGGATCGATGAGGAAGATCCTATCCGCAGGGTGACCTATGCTCCCTGTATCACTGGCATCTTTGAGGTTCCGGGGTTCCGCCCTTCATGGAAAGGCCTTCAAGTGAAAAACTCGGATATTGCATGGATCGCTTGGGATGCAACCCGCCGGGTAGCAGGCGACTCTCCTTTCTTTGTCGTGCACGGATCTCCGGAATTCAGTCATTCTCATCTGGAGGAAGATCCCACGGTAGCGGCCCAGAAGCTCCTCATTGCAGCCACAGAGATCGCCGGCGATGCCTTTACCGCCGCGACATTGGTGCATGCCCACCGCTGGCGGTATGCCAAAGTCGAAAACCCCCTTCCTGAAACTCACCGGATTCTCTCAGAGCATCTTCGTTTCGCCGGGGATGCGTTTCTCCAGGCCAATGTCGAATCGGCCTGGCTCTCCGGGCGGGCCGCGGCGGAGGATTTCTCTATTTGATTCGGTTGAAACTGGCTTGGAGGAGTTCCAAGTCGGAGGCATGACGCGCCTTCTCCCGGCTGGAGTTAATCCATTTTTGCTCCAGCGCATTTTTGGTTGGGCGGGCGGCATCGTAGAACACACCGAAGAGCCCGGGAAATGGCAGGCCGGCCAATTTGTAGGCAGCAATTTCATCGGTCACATCATGACGGGCTTCATCCTCGGCGGAACCATCCCATTTCTTTTCTTCAATGACTTGAAACTGGCCATTTTTCCTTGGGTTGGCAGCATCAAAGGCCCCCGGGAAAAACTCCACACATTCCGAGAGAATTTCTACGACCGAAAATCCGTCGTGGTCATGAGCGCGCTCCATCATTTGAATCATGTGGTTCACCTGCGTCGCATGACTGCGGGCTACAAACGTGGCGCCGGCGGTGATGAGTTTTTTGATCGGGTTGACCGGTTGGTCGATGGCACCTGTTGGATCAGTTTTTGAGCGGTAGCCGATGGGCGAGGTGGGCGACGTTTGTTTTTTGGTGAGGCCATAAACAAAGTTGTCCATGATGACATACGTGAGGCGGATGTTTTTGCGGGCACCGTGTTCGAGGTGATTTCCCCCAATGGAAAATCCATCCCCATCCCCGCCAAACAAAAAAACATGCACATCCGGACGGGAGAGGCTGACACCTGACGCGAAAGGGACGGCGCGGCCATGGATAAAATGCGCGCCATGCGAATTCACAAAGTAGGGAAACCGGGACGAACACCCAATGCCCGCAAGGGTCACGATATTCTGATGAGGAAGTTGGCGCTTCTCCAACATTTTGTAAAACGAGGCCAGCACCGCAAAGTCCCCGCAACCCGGACACCAGGTGGGGTGGTCGGCGGTGAGGGCTTTTTTGGTCAGCGGTGGGGCGGCAGGGGATTCGGTGCTCATGGTTTCAGAACATGGTTCAAGATTTCGCGGACGCGATAAGTGAGGCCATCGGTTTTGGTGAGACTTTCAATTCTGGGGTCACAATACCTCGCGCGGAGGATGCTCGCCAGTTGGCCGTAACCGTAGAGGCCGCCATCATTCATTTCGATCACAACCACCCGGCGGAATTTTGCAAAGAGATGCTCCAGGCCATTTGGCAGGGGGTTGAGGTAGCGGATATGGATCGCGCCGATTTCGTAACCCTCGGTGTTGGCAAGTTTCACGGCTTCATGGATGGGCCCATATGTGGATCCCCAACCTACCAGCAGCGTGTCGCCTGACTGTGAGCCATACACAGTGGGGATGGGAATTTGTGTTGCCAACATTTGAAGTTTTGCGCGGCGCTTGACCGTCATATCCACATGCAATTGCGGGCTGCCCGTGGGGTGCCCGAATTCATCATGCTCCAACCCGGTGACGACCGGATACTTGCTGCCTTCCGGGATCAACGTTCCCGGCGGGGCATGTTTTGTGATGGCATTGAGCGGGTAAGGTTTGAAGTCCGTGTCCCGGGGGGAGAGGTCCAAGGTGGCGGGTTGCATGAGGGCCGGCAAATCCGGTTCATCAAAGGCTTCGATGCGGGTGGCCAGGGAGGCATCACTGAGAATAAAAACCGGCGTGCTGAATTCGCGGGCAATTCGGGCCGCTTCCAGGGCGATGTAAAAACAGTCCTCCACGGTTTTTGGAGCAAGCACCACGCGTGGGCTGTCACCATGACCCCCAAACACGGCCTGATACAGATCGCTTTGCTCCACATTCGTGGGGAGGCCGGTGCTGGGGCCACCTCGCTGAACATTGATCACGAGAAGAGGAATCTCCGCCATGGAGGCCCAACCGATGGCCTCGGTTTTTAACGAGATTCCGGGGCCGGCACTTCCGGTCACGGCCAGATTTCCGGCATAGGAAAATCCAAGCGCCATCGAGACCGCAGCAAGTTCATCCTCGGCCTGCACAAAAAGCCCGCCGTATTTTGGAAGCTCGGTGCGCAGCTTTTCCATCACCGAGGACCATGGAGTGATCGGATACCCGGCCCCATAACGCACACCTGCCGCAAGCAACCCATAGGCGAGGGCCTGGTTTCCATCCATGGTGACCTGGGGCGGGCCGCTGTCATCGCCCGGCTCGAAATGATAAAGCTGCGCAAGCACATTTCCCACAGGATAAGCATAGCCCGCGTGAAACGCGCTGAGCGCGGTGTTCGCCACACTCTCATCCTTGCCTGCAAATTTTTCTTGAATCAGTTTTTCCAGCTTTGCCGTGTCGAGATGAAAGACCCGTGCAATCAACCCAAGCACAAAAATGTTTTTTCCCTTATCCTTGGCCGTGCCGCCCAGCGCCTCAACGGTCAGTCCTGTGATGGGCACCCCCAGATAAACGAAACGCTTGTCCTGAGTGTCGGGCTGCACATTGTCGGAGTCATAAAGCAGGATCCCACCTTCTTTCAGAAAACCGATATGTTCGTTGTAGCTGTGCTGATAGAAGGCCACCAGAAAATCGGCCTCATCTCCCGCCGAGAGCACTTCTCCCGTGCCAATGCGGACCTGAAAAATCGACGGCCCCCCGGAGATCGTGGAGGGAATCGTCATATAGGTCATGACTTCCTGAGCGCTCCTCCCGGCAAGCCTCGCGAGAAAAGCCCCCGCACTTTGAATGCCATCCTGTGAATTTCCAGCAAGGCGGATCACCGCATCTTTGATGTGGTCTTCGCGGAGGTCAGCGCGGTTTGAAGAAGCGTCTGGGACGGGAGGGGCAGATGTTGGCATTCCAGGGGGGGTGGGGATTGCAAAGAGTTAGCGCGATATGGTCAGGAATCAATCCCAAACTTTGATCTCTCACACAGCGATGGCTGTGTAAAATTTAGGTTTTTTTTCGACTTGCCCAAAGGTCTTGGAAAAAATCCTCCAATACTGTGGGCGTTTCTCCAAGAACGTGCATCACAGCAAGTAACTCAATGTCCCCCAACACACGGCTTCCGTCTTCAACAAACCCCAGGACTTGTCTCGAGATATCCCACCCAAGAAGCTGAAGTTTCATGCACACTTCAGTTTGTGAGAGGTTTTTATCCAATCGCTTTTGACGCAAAAATGGACCCAGAATATTCTTCTGGTTTCCACCTAGGTCAACTGAGATACGGGCAGACAATATCCATGCAATATCAATCTTGCACAAATCTTGTGTGCCATGTTAACATTGCATGCGATCGGAATTCGCTTTCCATCTAAAACGCCAAACTCCAATTCTGCATTCGCCCCTCGAAAGATGAAAATTGAACTCACAGTAATTGTTGTCTCACTGGTGGCGACGATTGCGTCTGTTTATTCTCAAGAGCCAGTTACTTCAAAAACACATCCTAGTTTTTCAAGAGTCCTAGAGTCGCAAGCCGTAGATCTTGGAAACAGGACAATCATCTACAACCGCGTAGAAACGCCGTTACTGAAGCCTGTCGCGGCACTTATGCCTACACCTGAGATTGTCGCAAATCCGACTCCCCTGACCTCTGAAGAACAGGCGGAGGCTTTGAGATGGGAGCAGATGGAATATCAAGGGTTTTACCCTTCGGCGACAGCCTATGAAGGCAAGGGATCAGAGGTTTTTGTTTGGACCCAGGATGGTGGGGTGCGGTTTTTGAGTTCCATTGATTTCCGGTATTTCCAGCCTTTGTATGGATTCGAGGGTGAAGGCGTTTATTACAGCACGTTTTTTATGCTGGATCTGTGGACCGACGTGGCTGTCGCAGAAGCAAAAGCGGAAGATCCCTCGCTGGTCATCGAATGCCCACATTTTCCTCAGGAAGTGGATGGAGTTTCCCAGTTTGAGGTTATTTCGCCTTCACCTGGTGAGGAAAATGAGAAGGCCATTGCGGCCATGGAAGCCCTGCACGTCTTTTATGATCAAAATCGTGTAAAGCTGATTCAGGAATACCATGAGGGCGAGGCAGCGAGAATCGCTCACGAGCAATGGTTGAAAGACCATCCACCAATTCCGCAGGACACGGTGATCAATTATTTCCCGATTCGCAGCAACCACTTCCAAACGAGCCAGGGACCATTCCAAGAACAATGAAAGCGCGTCTTTTGCTCACGGCGCTTTTGTTGGGCTTGCCCGTTCCATGGGGGTTGCAGGCACAAACCGCAGAGGACAACAATGAGGGAACCACTTTGGAGATTGATGAGGCCAACTCGATCTTGAGATTCAAGTGGTGGGGCCGCGATGGAAGAACGTATTTCATTCAGCACTCGGATGATTTGCTGGATGTCTGGCAATGGGTCCCCATGGTTGAAATTGGAGACGATTCCATCAAGGAGTGGGGATTCACCTCCACGGGAGACAAATTTTTCCTTCGCCTTCGACACATCAGCAATGTTCCCGTGGCAGAAAACGTTTGGGCTGCGTTCAGCGAGACCGGAACGGTCAACGTCGGATGGAGTGCACCTGAACCAGCAGGAGTGACACGATGGGTGATCCAGCGCCAACTGTTAGGTGGGGAGTGGGTGACGATTGGTTCAACAGCCCATGGCTTGCGAACATGGGAGGACACTACGCTTCCCCCTGATACGCAGGCCCACTACCGGGTTATGGGCGAAGTGGAACTTGAATCCGGTGCACCCATCGCCAACTCTGCTGCGGCAAGCACGAGCCCCCAAGGCGATGATCCCGGGAGCGGCATCCAAGGCGAAAGCTACGAGGGTGTTCCGACGACATGGTGGCAACAATATTTTGGAGGCCTCGCGCCCGAACAGCGGCCA
>JBGTAR010000048.1:0-3296 GCA_041749815.1 Terrimicrobiaceae bacterium | reverse complement strand
AGTTACGCATGGGGTGGACATGTATCTGATTCCCTGCAGTGTCTGGGACGACTATTTGTCAAAAGATATTCCTGACCTTTACTGTGGAACATCCTTTGTTGATTGGTGGATCACACGGGCCTGCCAGAAGGTCGGTCTCTATGAAAACCATACAGGCTATATTGACCATGTGAGCCATGAGAAATCCTCCGCTGCCGCCTCCATGCACGACAAATATTATCGTCATAACCTCCGGGAATACAATGCGTGGGCCCGACGGAACGGCGTCGGTGTTGTGGATGTCCCTCTGCTCCTGCCCGGCCCGTTGGGGAGAATCTCCCAATGGTTTTCTTAAGAGGCAGTGAAATAATTAAGGTGAGCCGTGTTTCTGAAGGAGTTCTCAGCGGGGTAGATATCCCCCAAGTTTTCTGACAACTTTTCTCAAGAATCCGGCCGATGTCAGATCGTCCATAATCCCTTGATTTTCTGACACGGGAAACACCTTCATGAAGGTTTTCAGGTCCTCCCCATAGATCTGCCTGTATGTTTTGCCAAGCAGATCACAGGTCTTGTCATTTTCCCAAGGAGCGTCCCATCGAAAAAAGTGCATCACGGACGTGTTGCTGCGAACTTTCCCATAAAAGTGCGCCTCATCATTGGGAAATGGGCGCCACAAACCGCACATCAGAACATTGAGGGTGGGCTGTTCCCCATAACCATGAAAACCTCCATGAGAGTTGATTTTTCGAAATTCTTTCTGCAGATAGAGCACCCATGGCAGGGTGTGGCTGGCTGCAAAGATTTCGCGTCCCATCAAAATGATCCCGGAATTAAAACCAGGCTCTTGAGCGGGAAGCAGTCCGCAAATTCGCTCATACAGTCGGTTGTCCGCCCGGTTGTAGTGTTCTCTTGCCGTGTAGCGTTGAGGGACACAAAAGGCCGGCCCCTTCAGCTCCAGAAGGGGAGTCAGGGGGCGAACCACCATGGTGTCCGTGTCCAAGTAAAGGATTCGTTCCCAGATCGCAAAAAATGCATGAGCCATGTACAATTTGAGCACAGCGGGATGGGGTTTGCGCGGAAGACGCAAGACATGGATGCCGCGGGAGACCAAATCTTGAATCTGATCAACCGGCCATGTGGAATCGGCGATCAACACAAAATCATGAGGCCAAAGACCCCGGCTCCGTGCCCCCGATAAAACGGCAAGCACATGATCCCGGTAGTTGTAATTGGAGGCCAGGACCAGGGCCGCAGGACGTTTGGGCGATTCTTCCATCAAATGATGTTTCCAAGCACGACTGCAAATGACAACACCAATGATTGCTCGCCACTTTTCAATGCAGTGCTTGATTCATGAAAGCTGAGAGTCCCATCATTCATGTGGCCTTCTGTTGTGATCGAGGCATGCTCCCTGGACTGCATGCGGCCATCGCCTCCCTCCTGGCACATCAATCCCTGCAGGTCGTCCTTTGGTTGAATCTTCAGGGTCTCTCGCGGCGTGAAGTTCAATTGGTGAAAAAGACGGCCGCGAAAGCGCAGGAAATTCATGAACTGGAGATCGATATTTCCCCCTGCTCGCGATTTCGGGGTCTCCATGGGAATCAAACCGCCTATGCCCGGCTTTTCCTCCCTGAGAATGTGTCTTGTCGGCGCCTGATCTACCTTGATTCCGACACCTTGTGCCTTGCGGACCTGCGTACGCTCTGGGATGCAGACCTCAAGGGCCATCCTGCAGGCATGGTCCCCTTCGGAACCTTGGGAACAAAAGGAGAGTGGCAGATTTACAAGCAAGTTGGGCTTTCTCCTTCAAATTTTCAATTTAACACGGGCGTGATCCTTTTTGATGTTGATCGGTGGGTCGCCATGGATGCAACAGCTCAATGCCTGCATTTTGGTGAAAAATTTCCCGACCAACTCCACACGGCAGATCAGACCTGCATTAATGGTGGAATCAACACTCACATCGTTTCTTTGGACCCAACCTGGAACACACCTTGCAATCCGGGAAAACGAATCCAGACCCCACCTCAGGCCGCTATCTATCATTGCATTGGTAGCCCCAAGCCCTGGGATGTCCTTGCCTTTTTAATCCACAAAAACTTCTTTTTTTACTACAAGTGGCTAAATAAATCAGCTGCTCCATGGCTCTTGTTTCGCAATCACTTTTGTCCTGAAAGCTGGAGTCGCCTGAGAAAACTCTGGCCTGCCTACGTAGCAAATCGGCCATTCTGAAAGGGTTGGGCCGGCTCAGAAGTCAAGAGAACCCGATTGCTATCCAAGGAACAAATTGTTACTTCAAACCATGACTGAAAAACCAAAAGCTCGGGAAAGCCAGAAACAGGGAACCGGATTCTGATCACCTTCACCTACACCTCCGGGACGCCATTCATCAAATCCCATTTCCGTATGGCATCCACCCCAAACTGGCTGACTGATAATATCCAAAAGTCAGCCATCAAATTCTGAGTGATAAAAAGAGTCGGTCTCATCATAAACAGTCCCACCCGGGATTTGGCGGGGCTTGTACTCGTTGCAAAAGCCCTTGCCGACGCAGGGGCAGAGATCTTTATCATCCCCCACAATTTGGCCTTGAAGGAGGGAATGTATCTTGGCCTCGATCTGGTTCTTCTGAACTATCTGAGAAAGACAAACCAGTTTCTCGCTCAGCAATTTGCTCAAACCGGCACCGCCCTGGCAGTTCTGGATCAGGAGGGGGGCGTGATGCCCAGCGTGGATTGGTTTCAATCGAAATTACCACAACCTCACATACGCCAACTCATCAAAGTCTTTTTTTCTTGGGGTCAACACTTGGCAGATGTTTGCATCGAACGGAAATTATTTGACCCCGAACAGATCTGCATCACCGGTTCCCCGCGCATGGATTTGCTTGTGAAGCCTTATAAAAACGTGGGAATCGAACCCTCAAAACAGCTCGTTAACTTCGAGGGGCCCCTCGTTTTAATCAATACCCGTTTTTCTCTGGTGAATCCAGAATTCGGAACCAAAAAGGTTTCGAGGTTGGAAATGGCTAAAATTACAGGCAAGGACGTTCAGGAAATCGAGTCATGGCAGGCCATCCAGCAAGCCGCATTGGAAGAGACGGCTAAAATCGCAAACCGGCTTGCGGCCAATTTTCCCAGGATCCATTTTGTCTTGCGTCCCCACCCCTTTGAGAGTGTTCAGACCTATCAGCCGCTTCTTGATGATTTGCCGAACCTCCAACTGAATCGGGAAGGGTCAATCCACGCAATGCTAACAAGAGCAAGTGCCGTCATTCAGCGGTGCTGCTCGACGGCAATCGAGGCTGGCCTGACAGG
>JBGTAR010000047.1:0-7572 GCA_041749815.1 Terrimicrobiaceae bacterium | reverse complement strand
GCAAGGATTCCCCCACCAATAAACACAAAAAATTGAATGACGTCCGTCCAGATCACGGTGGTCATTCCGCCCATGAGCGTCCATAGGATGGCAAAGACGCCGATGATTGCGATGCACACTTCGAATTGCAGTCCGGTGACCGTCCAAAGCACGAGGGCCGTGACCAAAAGGCGGACACTTTGTCCCAGGATCGAACCAATAAAAAACAAGGAGGTTGTGAGAGCACGCGCCCCTTTTCCGAGGCGCGCCTCCATGTAGTCATAGGGACTATAAATCCCCTTCTCGTAAAAGACTTTGACGAAGTAGATCCCGACAATGAAGCGGGCGATCACTGAGCCGATCCCCCATTGAAGGTAGGTGAAGTCCCCCTTGGCGGCAAAGACCATGCCTGGCACGCCGATGAAGGTGAGGGCACTGATTTCTGTGGCGATGATGGATCCCGTCACCGCAGGCCATGGCAAACTCCGTCCGGCGAGGAAGAAGTCCCCGATGGTGGCCTGCTTGCCTTTGAGTAGGTGTCCGACCCATGTGGTGAGCGCCAGATAGGCACCAAGCACCAGCCAGTCAATCCAGAGGAAGTGAGTGTGGACTTCGCTCATGGGGATCAGGGCGTGGTGAGTGTTTTGACGAGCACCCTGGAATTCCGACCGCTGGATTCCGAGCGCTCGCGGCGGGTTGCGGGAAGCGCCTCATATCCCACTTCGCGGTAGCCGCCTTTTTGTTGCAGGTAGTTGATGGCTTGGGTGGAGAGGGCAAAAAGCGTCCGGAGCCCCTTCTCGCGAGCCAGGTTTTCCACAAAGGCCATCAATTTCCGTCCAAAGCCCTGATTTTCATGAGACTTGCTGACGTAGAGGCAGGCCAGTTCCCCGGACGCTTCCTCTGGATACACGTGCAAGGCCACACAGGCCACGGGGGTGCGATCAATCTCAAGCAGCCAGTAGTCTTCCAAGTGCTCTAAAATTTCATTTCGGGTGCGGCGCACCAACTCTTCACTGCGGACGGATTGCCGGATGAGGGACATCACCGCACGCACATCCTTTTTGAAAATACGGCGAATTTGTTGGTACTCGTTCGAATAAATCATGCTGCCAAAACCTTCATGACTGAAAATCTCGGTGAGCAGGGCCTCATTGATGCTTCCATCGAGCAAGTGAACCCGCGGAACCCCTTGAACGCAGGCGCGGGAGGCAGCCTCTAATTTGGAGGCCAGCGACCGGGGCAGGCGATTGCGCTCCTTTTTAAACAGTTCTGTGGCTTCTTGTACCGAGAGTTGACGTGGCAGAGGAAGGCTCCCTGCGAAGGCGTCTTTTGTTGTGAGGTAAATGATTTTTGCGGCGGAAAGCTCCTCCGCTATTTCGACAGCAGCGGTGTCAGAGTTCACCCGGTAGGTCCGACCTTCCCCATCAAAGCCCAATGGTGGCAAAACCGGAATGATGCCTTCGTCCAGCAACAACCGCAGGGCCTTTGAATCCACCCGCTCCACCCGCCCGGTGAATTGATAGTCTCGTCCACCGAGAATTCCTGCCGGGTGGGCAATCAGAGCGTTGATGTATGCCGCGCGGAGATCGACCGAGGCCAGGCCCTCGATGATCTGGTGGGTTAACCGAACCGCAGCGTCAATGCTGACCTGAAGGGTGGCCTCGTCTGTGACGCCCGTGCCATCAAAATCTGAAAGCGCGAGACCACGATCCGCTGCAAGCTTCTGGATTTGATGGCCGGCTCCGTGAACAAGAACAACCTTCACGCTCAATGAACGAAGCACGGCAAGATCGAGAAGAATATTTCCAAAGTTTTCCCCGGCGACGACAGCTCCATCCACAGCCACAACAAACGTGCGCTCGCGGAAGCGAGGCACGTATTGGAGAATTTCGCGAAGATCAGAAACGTTCATTCCGCCGAGTTATGAGAAAGCCCGCGCAAAAAAGCAAGCCGATGCACGGAATCACGCCACGCCTTCCACGATGGATGGGCCAAGGATAATCGGTGATAACTCGGCGATCAGGGTTTCCGGCTTTTCGAGAGCCGCCAGGGCGGCACAGTCGGGCAGGAGGCGGAATGAGCCGGCAGGGAGCTTGCCGGCAAGTGACAGTCCAAGGCTGGCCGGCATTCCCCCGGCGGCTTCCGGCCAAAAAACAGTCGTCGGGTGAGGCACCCTGGGGAGTCGGGTTTCCAAGTCCAAAGAAAGGCCTCCGCGAAGGACATTAAGCAGGGCGTGATGGGCTCCCGGTTGTTGCGCACAAACGGCAAGGTTTCGTACAACCTCCTCATCCACCCGATCTTGATCTGCGTAACCAAAACGCGACACCCAGGCGCGGAGAAAAGGTTCGCGGGCGATGGAAAAATCATAAAGGAAGCTGGCTAGCGGAGGGATATGTGCAGCGGCACTGAGCCGGCGGGCTGCCCACGGAGGGCCATGACGGGGCACATGCGGCATCAGCAAACCGAGGGATTTGATTCGTTCCGGGTGTCGGGAGGCCAATAAGAGCACGATCCCCGCGGTGAGCCCGGAAGCGATGATCACGGGCTGGCGCCCGCCGCAGACTTCACTCAGAAAATCTGCGAGACTTTCGGCATAGTCGGAAGCATCCATTCTGCGGGAGGGGCGTTCGGATTCTCCAAAACCCACAAGATCGGCAGCAATGACCTCGCGATGCATCACAAAATGAGGATAAACCCTCGACCACTCGAACGAAGCCGCCCCGGGGAACATTCCGTGAAGAAACACCACCGGATCCCCGGAACCGGAGATATGATAAATCATTTCTCCATGGGAAGTTGGTGCCAGCCTTCGAGCAAAGATGGCAGGTGACAGATCATCCGGCAGGGGCTGCCTCGGCGTGCGACGCAAACCATATCGAAATGCCAGGGCAAAGGCACCGGCCAAACCAACCCCCAGGCCGATCCCAAGAGCCCTCTGGTGATTCTTGGAGATTTCGATTTTACGAGCCATACGCGCTTTTTTGGCTAGATGATGACTGTTTTCTGGGCGCCCTTTGCAATTTCTCCAATGAGCTTGCCCTTGGTGAGTTTCAGGGCTTCTGCCGCTGAGGCCGCTGGGACCACAATCACCATGCCGATCCCCATGTTAAAAACTTGAAACATTTCCTCGGCGTCGATGCGTCCGCCTTTTTCCATGATGTTAAAAATGGGAGGGATTTTCCAAGAATTCCGGCGAATGATGGCTTGGGTGCCGGGTGGCAGGATGCGTGGCAGGTTGTCGATGAGGCCACCCCCTGTGATGTGCGCGGCCGCACGGACGATGCTCTTTGGCAACGAGGCAAGGAGGGGCTGATAATTGAGGTGAACACGAAGCAACTCCTCGCCGAGCGTGAGTTTTAATTCGGGGAGTCGGGATTCCGGTTTGAGTCCCAGGGTATCAAAAAGAACCTTGCGGGCCAGGGAGTATCCATTCGTGTGCAGGCCATTGGAGGGAAGGCCAATCAGAAGATCTCCGGCCTTGATTTTTGAGCCGTCTAAAATTCGGGGACGGTCCACGATCCCGACAATCGTGCCCGCCACATCGTATTCCCCGGGTCGATACATGCCGGGCATTTGGGCGGTTTCTCCACCAATGAGCGCACATTTGCCAGCTTTACAGGCCTTGGTAAACCCCTTGAGAATCTGGGTGAAGACGCCCGGGTCCAACTCTGCTGAAGCAAGATAATCCAGGAAAAAAAGCGGTTTTGCGCCGGTCACGGCAATATCATTGATGCAATGATTCACAAGGTCCTGGCCAATGGTGTCATGACGACCCGTGGCAAAAGCCACCTTGAGTTTTGTGCCAACCCCATCCGTGCTGGCGACAAGGACGGGATCTTTCATTCCTTTCCAATCCGGGCGGAACATGCCGCCAAACCCGCCAATTTTGGCAAGAACTTCGGGACCATGCGTCGAGCGCACCATGGCATGAATGCCGCTTTTGACGGTGTTCCCAAGGTCCACATCAACGCCGGCACTTGCGTAAGCTTTTTTCTTTTTCATAAAGGCAGTCGATTGTCGCGCTCGATGAGTTGAGCATGGCCGGCACGTCGTTCCATGATCAATTTATCGAATTCCGAATTGTACGGGATCGGGTATTCCCCGGTGAAACAGGCGGTGCAGAACTCATTGGCGTTGCGGCGAGTGGCACGGATCATCCCCGCCGGGTCGAGGTAGCCCAATGAATCGGCTCCAAGGTATTTGCGGATTTCTTCGGGCGTGCATTGATTGGCCAGCAGCTTTTCCGGATCAGGAAAATCGATCCCGTAGTAACAGGCAAATTTGTGTGGCGGGCAACTGATTCGCATGTGGACCTCTTTTGCTCCGGCCTCCCGCAGGTTCACCACGCGGGCTCTGGCCGTGGTTCCGCGCACGATGGAGTCATCCACCACCACGACGCTTTTGCCTTTGACGGATTCACCAATGAGATTCAGTTTGACCCGCACATTAAAATCCCGAATTCGCTGGGTGGGCTGAATGAAGGTGCGTCCAATATAGTGGTTCCGCACAAAGGCAGGGTAATAAGGAATGTTGAGTTCTTCGGAGAATCCCAGAGCGGCATAGACACCTGAGTCGGGAACCGGAACCACCAGATCGGCAGCGGCGGGGAATTGGCGGGCGAGTTCGCGCCCCATTTCGACCCGGACCGCTCCAACATTGGTGCCGGCGATATTCGAATCCGGGCGTGCGAAATACACATATTCAAAGATGCAGAAGGAACTTTTCCCGACTTTAAAGGGCCACTCACTGCGAAGGCCGGAGTTGTCAATGATGACAACCTCCCCGGGCTCCACATCACGAAGGTACTCGGCCTGGATCAGATCAAAGGCACAGCTTTCGCTGGCAAGCACATAGGCGCCATCTTTTTTCCCGATGCACAGCGGGCGGAATCCCTGGGGATCTCGAAATCCAATGATTTCTCGCTCGCCCATCAGCACAATAGAAAATGCTCCCTCCAGCCTGCGGAGCACGGCGAGGACACCCGCGGACTCCCTGGGCTGTGCCAACAAGTGGAGCACAATCTCGCTATCGACAGTCGTTTGAAAAATTGACCCCTTGGCCTCCAACTCGGCGCGGAGCTCTGCGGCATTCACGAGGTTGCCATTATGAGCAATCGCAATTTGTCCCCTGGCTGTATCGACAACAAAGGGTTGGGCATTGCGACGCGTGCTGGCGCCGGTTGTTGAATATCTGACATGCCCGATGGAGCGAGTGCCGGTCAGAGTTTCAAGATCGGGTTGGGAAAACACTTGGGAGACAAGACCCATGCCTTTGTGGGTTGAGAAGGGGCTGTCCGAGCCTTTGGCTGAAACAATCCCGGCGCTTTCTTGTCCCCGGTGCTGAAGCGCAAAGAGACCGTAATACGTAAGCATGGCGGCATCAGGATGGCCAAACACCGCAAAGACCCCACACTCGTGCGTGGGTTTGTGGCGGAGGGGATTGCCGGCGGAAGGAAAAGCTTTGGGGATCATGGTTTGAATGTTTCTCCTTTGCCCAATGTCCAAGAGCGTTCGGCACTTTTAAAAAGTCGGGACAGGGTCTCCTTATTTCCCACGCGATACTCAATGGTGTGGGCATGAGTGGCCACGGGGTACGACTTGACCACTTTCGTCCAGATGTCCTCTCCGGCCACTCGTCCGACCGCCTCCTCGGCTTTTTCTTTCATGAGGTCCACTGCACTCTGGCCGACTCCTCCCGGGGCTTGTGGCACCGCGGGCTCCAAAAAATAAAATCGCGCGATGGCTGAGCCTTGAGTCGCAATATTAACTTCGGTGACCTTCCCTGCACCCTCGACCATGTATTCATGTTGGCTCAGGGACGTGATGGACGAGAGGCTCACGAGGTAATCGCCAGCAGGCATCTGCGCCCGCCAGATTCCCTGCGCATTGGCCGGGGTGGCTGATGGGTCTGCCTCTTGGGCGTGGAGGGAGGCCGTACAGACAAGAACGGCTGTGCCCAGAGTTTTGAGCAGATAGGTGGGTGAGTTTAAAACCATTGGGAATCGAAGAAAATTTCAGGTTGTGCGACAGATACAAGCTTCCAACTCCAAGGTTTCCAATTTTCCTTGTACCAAGCAAACACGAAGTCAGATTTTAATTCATCTGTTCTCGAAAAAAGAGCTTCCCCAATGGCGGTTCCCCGGCCTTGACCTTGGATCTGACGCTCGGGCTGCCAACTCCACCACAGAAACGTCGCTGCAACAAAAGCCCCCAACGCCAGCGCGTAGATCAGGGTCCTATTCATTCATCAACCTCGCCTGAGCGGTGCAGCCTCCGGGCCTAAACCGATGCCCCGATGATTTTTTTTAAGCGCATCATGCCGCGACGAATGCGGGCCTTCACGGTGCCCAGAGGTTCCCGAAGCCTTGCGGCAATCTCTTGCTGGGTGAGCCCGGAAAAATAAGCCATCTCAATCGCCTCGCGTTGCTCCTTGCTGAGCTTCATCACTGCGGTGCGAAGAATTCTCCCCTTTTCCGATGAATCAAGATCCTCGAACGGTTCGCGGCTCGCGGAGATGTCATTGCTGGCATTCTCGTTCTGCACGTCATCATGAAGCCGATACCGGCGCTGCAGGGAACGCAGACGGTCAATTGACTTGTTCCGAGTCATGGTGATGGCCCACGTCAGCGGTTTCCCGCGGGAGGGATCATACATGGGGGCCTTCTCCCAAATCATAAACATCACTTCTTGAGCCACATCCTGGGCATCGGTCTCATTGGCGAGCACGCGCAGGGACGTCGAATAAATCAGCCCGGAAAACCGGAGGTAAAATTCCTCGAAGCTGGCGCGGTCACCCATTCCAATCTTTCGGATCAACTCCTCCACGGCGGATGTCTCGATGGCTTCCATTAGAAAATATACTAAACTGCATTTTCCATTTGTCACGTGTGTCTTTTATTTATGTGACAAATTGGTGGGACTTTCGGGCTTCAGATTGTTGGCGCCCCCCAGGACATGCTGGCAGTTAACGGCTGATCTCATGCTGCCGATCTTTGGCCACTTTCTCTTGAGCGCCGGGGCAATCTGTGGTTTTTCAATTTTTGTGTTTTCCCAATGTTCCGCTCTACATGATTTCCAATACTGAATTTTTTCCAAAGGGTGCCATCCATGGAGCGGTTTCTGCGCCCGCTTATGAGCACCCCCATTCCTTTGATCCGACCTATGGGTATGACAGGGCCTCACTTTTAAAAATCCGCCCTCCTGAGTTTCCACCCGAAGATTTTGCGGATTTTTGGCATAGGACCATGGCCGGCGCCTCGTTACAGACCAGGATTCTTGAGCAAACCTCTCTGCCTCCCCCTGCGGAGGAGTGGAGGCTGGACCTTCTAAAGATTCAAACCTTGGATCACAGCGTCTTCGGGGCCTGGCTTTTGAGGCCGAAGAACTCATCAAGGGTTCGTCGAGCCTTTGTTGTCGGGCACGGCTATGGGGGGCGGGAAGGGATCGATTGGCCTGTCTCCTTTGAGGATGCCGCGTATATTTACCCTGCGGCACATGGGTTTTTTATCTCGGCTGCTCCGGGACTGCCGAACACCGTGGCCTGGCACGTCGTGCATGGCATCAGCTCCCGCGAAACCTACATCATTCGACATTG
>JBGTAR010000046.1:0-34673 GCA_041749815.1 Terrimicrobiaceae bacterium | reverse complement strand
CAGGAATATCTTTTGACAAATAGTCGTCCCAGACACTGCAGGGAATCAGATACATGTCCACCCCATGCGTAACTTCTCCAGAAGGAACTTCCGTGCGATGAAACCCATGCACCCAGCCATCGCCGTCGAGTTCATACGGATCTCTGCGCAGAATCACATCGGAATTGCACCATACAAATGCATTGCCGGTGCAGCATGATCGACCATGCTCCAAAATATCACGAAACTTGGAGTAGGAAGCTCCTCCAGGAAACCTCACAGCCTCCAGTCCCCAGCTCACAATTCCCTCCTCAAGCTTCGCCTGTGCGGCAGCCAATCGATCGCTCGCTCCCCTGACGTACTCAAAAACAACGATCATAATAGATGTGCGTGAAATCCGGGCCGATCTGGTTTCGCGGGCCCGATGAATCAGTCAATCGCTTCTGGACTCGAGCGTTTGAATTCTTGGGACTGATGAGTGGAGTTTTTAAATTTACCCAGTTATCAATCATATCCCGGATGATGCGGGAATTTCTATTCATAGAAATATTATGTGGGTGGTCACGCGAGTTTGATTAAAAGCTCTTAAAGTCCATCAAAATCGATATTGAAAGAACTCAATTTCCCACCGGCAGCGATTCCAGACCTTTTGATAGGATTTCTCGGTGTAATAGGTGCGATAATCAAGGTGGTCGCCCCTGTTCCTATGTTCCAAGGGTTGATGGGCCAACCCCAGGAGGTTACACAATGTTTGCCAGTCATCCGCCAGATTTTCGAATCTTAAATAATAGTTGCTTCCAGGCAGCGCTGGCTGTTTGAAAAATACTGTCGTTTTTGGATTGGCATAAAAAATGTATTGCTCGGCAGTTGGGATGGCCTCCAGCCATTCTTCAAATTTTAAAGGATCAAAATCGTCGGTGTTAAACTTCCATTTTCTTTGGTGAATAAAATGGGAGATCATTCTGTCCCATGGATTTCTGATGACAGTAAAAACAAAGTAGTCACTAAAGGTGGCAGCACCAATCTTATCGACCCAGTCCTGACACGTGGCATGTTTTTTCAGTCCGTAGGAATTCTCCAGCTCCACGCTCTCCAAACCATCGAATTTATCGATTTTTGTTTTTTTCTTATCCTCACAGTATTGCAGCAGCCTCTCGGTAAGGGAATTTCCCGCGGACTTTTTGATGTGGATAAATATAAAATTATTTGTTTTTGAAATCATAGAACAACGAATGGCAATCTCCCAAGTGCAGTGCTTTTCGTGGTAGGATCTGTTGACGGGTGCCTGATCGCTCTAGCTGGCAAGGTAATCCAACTCACCGGTTTCCGCAGCCCAGTTTGAAAAATTGGTCATGTCCTCCCATGGCGTCTGCCGGGGGCGGGGATCCACAACTTCAAGATCCCAGTGCAACTGACCCCCCTTATCGCTTCCTCTGGAAAAATCTGAACGGAAGCTTTTCATCATCCACGTCCTTCTTAGGAAAGTTGTGTGTGCATATTTTTTTGCGAGCAAAACAACTTCCCTGGAGAGAGGAGTCAACCTGTCAATTGTCTCAAGCCGCTGAACATACTGCGCTCGACTGTTTGAATCGATTGTGAAGCCAAGACCGGAATAACGTCCGGTTCCTGCGGTGAGGACCGGAACACCGAAGCAGGGAAGTTCCATTCCGATTGTGCCACGAACGGTCACGCCGGCATCAATAGCTGAGATGAGCGCCCGGGTGCCGATTCCACAGCGTGGTTCCATCACATGCACATGGGGGGGGATTCCATTCATGGCGTGATGAATGATGGTGCTATCCGCAGTTTCTGAACCGGTTCCCTCCATCCGGACCTTCCAGTGATTTGCCGGGTGAAGTTTAAAAATCCAATCGACGGATGTCACTCGCGCAGCCACAGCGGCTGTTTCTTTCAACCAATGGGTGAAGTCCTCATAGAGATCATCTCCATAAAACAGGTTTGTATCCCAAAGCACATGTACAAAGACGCACACGAGTTTCCTGTCCATGGACACTCCAAGTTTATTCCTGATTTCCTCAGGAGACAGGTTGGTGGGATCGGGTTGATCCCGGGTTTGTAAAAACCGAGTTCCACCGTATCGGGCTTCCCATTCGGCACTCAAGGCATCCTCGTGATTTTGAGTCCATTTTTCCTCAAGGACCTTGTTCCAGGTTTTTTCACTCAGAGAGCTGGGATGTGACCGACGGGATGCGGCGGTGATTCTTTTCAATAGAAGGCCGTCATCCCTGTTTGTCTGCAAAAACTGGATCACTTCAATCCCGTGCCGATTCACCGCATCCACGAATGCCCCATGGAATGCATAATTTGCCTCGTTGATGAGAACGAGTTTCGGCGAAATTGTCTCCGCAATGCGTTCGCCCACATGAATGCCAGTGAGGGTTTTTATGGTGTCAATCCGCAGAAGCCTTTGGAAGGCGGGATCCTCGTAATTATTATCCGTCTTTTTCAGTCCTCGCAATGCTCCGGTGAGTATTGGGCAGCCAACAGATCTTTGATGATACTGCAATTTCAGGAAGTCGCTTATTGACCGGCAAGTCTTGACCTGCTCGAGATAAAAAACCTCAAAGTCCTCGTGCTTTTCCACGGGATCAAAATCCTCCAGATAAAGAAAATCACTCAGTCCAAAACACCGAAAAGTCCGTTGCTCATATTGATATGAATTGGATGTGAGCACAATGACCTTCCATCCGGCCATGCGCAGTGCGGCCCCGAGCATGCCCTCAAGGAGAATTTGGTACCTCCATCGGCTATGCGACATGATCACGCATGTGCCATTTGTATCGACCGCAGATTCGGAAATATTTCGAAGAGCAGACAGCGAATGGCGCAGGGATGCCAGACTCCATTTGGAGGCCAACGATCCGGAGATGGTTTGTATTTTTGTGAGGATGTTAGATTTTAAGTCCATTCACCATTCATAGTTAAACAAGGCGATCTCTCTTGCATAGACCACCGCAATCTTTCTTCTGTCGGCATCGCTTAACAGATCCCGGTAACTCTGCCTGGAGGATCTGAAACCTGATTTGGCCCTCGGAAGTTGCAACTCTGCTTTCAGTCCAAGCTTCTCGGCGATGTGGACGATCGATTCCTCGAGATTTTCGTAATGGTAGACATGGTCAACCGCCATCTGTGAGCGAATGGTGTATAGACTGAATCCGCGGAGGATATTTGCCTCCTCCCTCTGAACAAAATCAGAGATGGGTTTCCTTGGTTCGGTTTTATTTCGCCAGAAGTAAAAGGAAACGACCTTATCCCACGGATTCCTCTCAAAACAGAACTTATAATACGAGTTCCATGCATGGGAATCCAAATGGTCTTTGATGAATTCTGATCCCACATGGTTGTAGAACGATATTCTTTTCTTTTTGAGAAAAAAATCGAACCAATCCCTTCTGGAATATTTGTGAAACGGAATGTTATAATTCCTTGGAGACAGTCCACCCATCTCCCACCGAAGGGTTTCGTCTGCTTTAGAAATGGGGGTGATGATGTCATCCTGCCCACATATCCTGGACAGGGCAATCTCAAGGCTTGTGCCTGCCGTTTTCTCGGTCTTTATGAAGATGAATTTATGTTTGTGAGAGACAATCATACCACAGGAATCGTTGGAGTCTGATTAAGAGGGGAATCCGGACGCATGGTCTGGTATTTCGCTGGTCGAATGGGATGCTGGTGATGCTAACCGGTGACTTTCCATTTTTCACAATCCCAGTCCAAAAGGCGCTCGACCTCCTGAATGTCATTAAGATAGATTTTTACAAGTTCATTGCGCTCATCAGTGGTCATTTGCCGGGAATAGGGCTTCACATGAACCATTTTGTGTTTGAAATCCACACTTTTGGGATCGACGGAGAGGAACTCGCAAACAGTTATTAAAGTATCCACCTCGTTTTCAAGGAAGTCCTCGTATTTTAGAAAAAGCAATTGGTTCGGATAAAAGAACCTCTGCATTCTTCTGATCTGAGCGGAGTAAAATCCCCTATCCACAAAGCAGTGACCCCGTGGTTGGTGGGGGAGGGCACGCTTCATCCTCAAGCTCTCCTCATCCACGCATTCCAGAAAATCTTTTGTTTTGGGATAGTCATTCCTCTGCATGTTCCACTGGGAAAATGCCCGATTTGCAGGATCACGCAAAATGGCAATCAGTTTTACATCCTTGTTGTAATCCCATATCCTCCTCATGTAGGGCTCCCAATACATGTAGATTGGAGTGGCTTCACCGTAGATGGCTTTCCCAGCAGAAAAGTCAAACTGATGAGCATAATCCTGATAGTCGACCTTCGCCTTGCCAAAAATATTTTCGTCATCGAAGAAGTGCACTTCTTTCCTTTTGCCCATGCCGATATCCGGGTGCTGCCTCAAATAGTGATCCAACGCCGAGGTTCCCCCCTTTTGGGTTCCAGCAACGATGAAGTCAATTTTTCGGGGTAATCGTCGGCGAATCATCCTGCGTTTTGGTTCATGAAGATCAGCGGAATTCTGTTCCTCTCGGGGAAAGTGAGTTCACCCTATCAGATGGTCGCTCAATTCCTTGATGGAAATCCTGCCTTCTGAAGTGCAAATCATCCGATACTCCGGCACCCCGGCGGCCTGGGCCAGCTTCAGAAAACTTGGAAGGTGCCAATCCAGGTGAGCAAGCTCGATGATTTTTGTTGGGGGATTCCAGATGAGATGGAACATGGCGGCCCCATGAGCTGCCACCACAATACCGGCGTGGGACAATGCACTTCGAACGGCGGTGTTGCTCATTTCATGAGGACGGATGATGCTGAAGTCTCTCGCGGCAAGGAATGTCTCAACTTCCTCTTCATTGAGAATTTCTCGTCCGGTTGTTGATGAGCGGATGTCGGAATTTCGAAAGAACCCATGCCGCGAGAGGTAGATTTTTTCGACCCGATTTTGGTTTGAGGTGTTACATCGTTCTGGAAAAGAGCGGCGGATAGACTGGACGTTTTCCATCGTGAAATTATCAAAAAACTGGCAGGGAGGAATCACTCTCAAGCGGTCCACTCCAACCCCTAATGAAGGGATTGGCATCGCTTTCAAGCCGAGTTCGGAAAAATCTTCCGCAGAGAACTTCCCAACAAAATTTTCTGCCATCACGATTCGCGAGCCCCTCGGGGGCAGGTCACTGCAGAGTGTGCTTAAATATTCGATGCAGTAATCTCCGAAACTCCCCTTATAGACAGTTTGCTGGGATACAAAACAAGCACTGTCCACCCGCTGAGCGGTTCCCCGGGCCATGAGGACCTGCCTCCAACCGGAAAACAGCTTTTTCAGGGTGACCATTCCATAAAAGCTACTGTAGGGGGAGATCCTCATTCCCTGGAAGAGAAGTCCTTCCCTGGTCAAAAAAGCATTTTCTAAAGTAATCGTTGGGAGTGGATCTTTTCGGGTGATGTTGAAAAATTTGCTCCCTGACTTTTCGAGCAGCGGGGCGGGAATATTCACATAGGTTCCGGCAAGTTTAATGGTCTGTTTGTTTTTGTGCCTTTTCCCTAAAATGGGGAACCCGAAGAGTCGGTGGACAAGGTGGGAGGAGTTCAATGCGTTGCCGGATGGGTGGATAGACTGGGTGAGAACCCAATCAAAAAAGAGCTTCCGCAGCGCGGGAGTGGGAATCTCCAGGGAGAACATCTGCAAGGATCTTATCCAGATCGGCGATGGCAACGGAGAAGTTGTCTGCTTGATCGGTGCTGCTGGAAAACAGGTGAAAGTGTGGCATTTCAAAAAGGGAAGAGATCCGGCACGCGGCATGATCCCACCAAGAATGCGTGTAAAACTCCAGTATGGGAGTCGCGCTCGGAGCAAACAAAAGGTTATAAATCCCGGCGCCATGCGCACCGGCGATGACAGAAGCTTTGCTGAAGAGGCGGATCTGGTCGGGGAATGTGAGCTTTTCGGGATGCGCGGTCTCAAACCCCTCCTTCTGAAGCAAGGCCATGACCTGATCCTGATTGAGGATGCGTCGTTGGGATCGTGAGCGGGAAGGGGTCTGGGATCTGGAGATGAAAATCTTTGAAGAAGAAGGAGAGTTTTTCTCCCCTGCGCTTTCGAGAAGATTTTTGCGAAGGGTGCTCAGAACGTCGAAATGTGGGACTCCGCTTGCGTTGGCACTTCGAAAAACCGCCAGCTTTTCCACCCTCACGAAGGGGGCATCAATTTCATGGATCTGGGATGGGGAAACTCCAAGGAGTTCGAGTGACTCTCGTTGAAATGTCTGAAGATTGGGTTTAACAAGAATTTTTGTGTCGGGTGGAAGATAAGGGATCGCCATCAGGCGCGGCAGGCTGTCCATAAGCCAATGCGCATAGTTTGAGTCCCAGAGTGTCATGATGGGGAGACAAAGCCCCGGGATGCTGGGCGCCTGTTCCATGGAAGCCGACGCGGGAGGATTTTTGAAATGGTCAAACGTGGGTGTGCTGTCGCCAAGAACGATTCCCTCCCTGGATATGACGATGCCAGAACGCGTATACAACCAAGCATCAGGAATTTCACAAAGAAGGACGGGGTTGACAGGATAGTATTCCCCGGCATGCAGGCGCGCATAACGAATCGCTTTCCAACTTGTTGGGTTTTTGCCAACGATCTTTGGGCCGCTGACAAGCAATTCTGCCAATTGGTCGGCAATGGTGTGGGAGGGCCTCCGGTGTTGGACGGCTCCGGGATGGATTGTTGTCGGCGTGATTGATTGGCCGTCACAATACTCCTCCAGGCTGTTGACCAGGGGAAGCTGGCCGAGCCTCTTCTCCAAAGCACCCCCATTTCTGGTGTTGAGGAGGGGGATTCGGGATTTCAGAAACTCCATAAAACCTCAGAAAGGTCCAAATTGTTTTGGCGGGTCCGGGACCAGTCGATCCACCCCTGGCAGCCTGTGGACTCGCACCTCGCCATTGGCGGAAATGATCCAGACTTCGCGGGCACCCGTACGAAGGAGATGGTGGGCATCCACCTCTGCGTGGCTGTACGAACGGGTGATGCCCACAACAAGAACACAGACGTCAGGGGCGGCTGTCCAAGTGGGTTCTGTGGCAATCGTGGCAATCCTTGCCTTGGCAATCCACCCGCCATCCACCATGCGCACCCCATCCGATGTCGAAATCGCTGCCGGTCCAAGAATGTAACCATCGGTCAACCGCTCCAGGAAGAGTGCGCAGGCCTGGCCCACAAAAAGCCCCACATGGCTCTCGGGCATTCCCTCCAGAGCATGGTTCCCGATTTTCAAGTGCAGAGATTCGAGATAATGATCAGTCGCCTCCTGGGCGGTACCAAATCCAACAATCCGACCATGATCGAGAACCAAACCTCTGGTGCACAGCTTGAGAACGCTTTGCGCGGAGTGACTGACAAAAAGGATGGTCACACCCGAATTTTTGATTTCCTCGATCCGGTTCAGGCATTTTTCCTGAAACTTGGCATCCCCCACGGCGAGAACTTCATCGAGAATCAGGATTTGAGGCTCCAGGTGGGCGGCCACGGCAAACGCAAGCCTGACCCGCATTCCGCTGGAATACCGTTTGACGGGAGTGTCCATGAAATCCTGAATCTCAGCGAACTCACGGATCCGATCATATCGCTCATTGATCTCCTGCACCTTGAGACCAAGAATACTTCCATTGAGGTAAACATTTTCTTTACCAGTGAGCTCATAATTGAACCCGGTCCCAACCTCCAGGAGGCTGGCCACGCGGCCCTTGAGTTTTGCGCTTCCTTCGGTGGGAGCTGTTATGCGTGATAGAATCTTGAGGAGTGTGGATTTGCCAGAACCATTGCGACCCATGATTCCGAGGATGTCTCCCTGCTTGACCTCAAAAGAAATGTCCTGCAACGCCCAGAAATCATAAGGGGTGGGCATTTGATCGGTGGCTTGCTCAAAAACTGAGGAATGTGGGTCGGGTCTTCCAATCCGACGGCAGACCCAGCTTTCAAGTTGGTCAACCAACAACTGCCGGGTGATAACTCCCAGGCGGTATTTTTTGGAGAGATTTTCTACGGAAATAACGGTTTCTGACATTTGAGAAGAGGGAAAGATTCCCAGCTTGGGATTGTTAAAAGGGGAGGAAAATAAAGAGGGTGAGCAAGGAAAAACTCACAGCTCACAAGGATGTGGAGTTTTCCAGAACGGCAAATTCTTCCTCGGTGTCCAGACTTAGAATGGGCTCATCAATCACAACCGCCCCGGAATGCCGGGAAAGCAGGGAGGGGTTATTTAGCAACCACTCGCGGCGTATGGCATAGGCGGCGCCGTTTCGATGGTAGGTGGGAGCCAATTGTTGGCGCGCGATAATCTCATGACCCCGCGCATCATAAAGATCCAAACGGCCATGGGGATCAATGGTCAGGGCTTTTAAGGGGTGATACTTTAAATCTGTGAGAGAGACGGTCCAAACCGAATCAAATGGCCCGGAGACGAGCGACTTCACCACAAGCTCCACATGGATTGCTGTCCGCTGGGGGCAGGTTGGTTGAAGCATCAGGATCACGTCAAATCTCGTGTTGGAGTCAGCCTCCATCCAATTCAGGGCATGCTGCAAAACCTCAACATCCCCCACACGGTCTCCAGACAGTTCCAAGGGTCTTCGAAAAGGCGCGGCGAGTCCGTAGGCCTCGGCAGTTTGAGCAATTTCTTCGTGGTCGGTTGACACGACGGTCTGGTCGATAAACGGGCACTCCGCGATCACGCTGGCCGTATGGGCGATGAGGGGTTTTCCCCAGAGAGGCCGAATATTTTTCAGGGGAACACCTTTGCTTCCCCCCCTGGCTGGCACAACGGCCAGAATCCGCAACCCCTCAAACACTGAACGGATCTCCGATATGTGAAAAAGCTGCTTCCCAATTCGGAATTCTGGTTTTTCTCTGCGGGAGGGAAAGCTTGGCAATTCCGGAATCTTCGTAATAGGAATCGGCCGGTTGGTGGGTTGTCGAGATTTCCTCAAACACACATCCGTTCAGGGTGTGAAATTTGTGCCAGGAGCCTGGGGGCACAAGAACCATGTCGCCGGGACTTAGTGAGCGCCTCGTCCCCTCAATTTCGACCTCAAGGTCACCGGAAAGCAGTTGGAAAGTTTCTTCTTTGATCAGGTGACGGTGGTAAGGGTGCTTCTGACGGGGAAGTTGGACAATCAGTTTTTTTGTGTAGTCCCTGTTGACGCAGGTGATGATCACGGCACCCACCTCGCGGAACCGTGAGAGACCGTGGTGGTGGGAAATCTCCACTTCGCTCTCGCGGCCAATCGAGATTTTTGCGGTGTTAAGAAGACCTCGCACCTGAACTAGAATTTCCTCAACCGTCAGGGATGGATCTTTTTCGATGGGCGTCGAAGCAAGCGCCTCATCGAGTGAATAATCGCGATCGGCGCGTATCCCTTCCCTCCATTGGCTGACATTCATGCAGCCGTCCTGCCATGGAATGCAGAATCGCACGTCCGCTTGTTTCAGGACATCACCTTTCTTCAGCTCCCTGGCAGCGAAAACCCCCCGCTTGAGTGATGCCAAAGCGTCAACCTCTTCCTGAGGCGACGGTCCGCGCGCAGCACCTCCGCATATCTCCACGGCATCGTGGAATGCTTCCAACCATGTGTCCAAATGCTCCGGGGTGGAGGAATAAGCATTCAGAGAGACTCCCCCGGCCTCAAGGCCAATGTGGCGTTCGAAGAGCCCGGCTCCTTTGGCATACGCGATTTGGATGGGGCGGGTATCCGAGGGGTCTTCATGCGTCGAGAAGCCAATGAACACGCCCGGATATCTGGCACGGAGCAGGTCGATTTGTGAAAGCCGCATCAAATGGGTGGGAGTCGGGTAAACAGCCATACAAAACATGATGGCAAAGTCGGCTGACCGGTTTTGCAGCATCGCTGCGAGGATGTCGATTTGTGAGAGAGAGAGGCCACCAGTGGAGGCAACAATCGGAAGCGGCGTTTTTAATATTCTATTTACCAGGGGAGAGTCATCGGCGGAGCAACTGGCAATTTTAGCAATCTCAATCCCAAGGTCCTCCATCAGATCCACAGATCGCTCATCGAAGGGAGTGGCCATGGTCAGAAAGCCCTCCTCCCTGGCCCGAACTGCCAGTGCATGGAAGTCTTCCGGGGTCAGCCGGGTTTCCAGGAATCGCCTGACCTGCTTGTTGGGTGATTCCGATTGGTGAGAGGGGTGGACGAAGGTGTCCAAGTCACGAAATTGGAATTTGAGGGCTGCCCTGACCCGGTGTTTCCGAACGACTTTTGCATGAGCGGAGATCAGGTTGAGAGCATGTTCCCGGCTGCCCTGGTGGTTGTTGGCGAGGTCGAGGATGAAGAGGTTTTTGAAGTCAAATCGTTTCACATTTTTGAGGGGGTTTTGAGCATGGATGAAAATGAAGAGGCCTCACGGTCGATAAGAACGGTTGAGCCGCTTCGGAACGAAAGCTCAGCCGCACAGAGAAGGACCATGGTTTCAATCCCATGGGAAAGATCCAGGGGGGAAGATCGGGAGCAGTCCTCAATGAGATGACCGAGGTGCTCGAGCTCGCCAAGAAAATCCTTGGGGCGCGACCTCGGAAACCACAGCTCCGTGAGCACAGAATCGCTCCCTTGATAGCTGAGAAAATCAAAATTAGGGCGGGGTGCGGCCTTCCAGTCCAAGGAACCATGGTTACCCTGAACCCGGCACCACTTTCGCGCTGGCTCCGTCAACACATCCTGGACGACACTGCCGCAAACGCCCTTCTGCGTCTTGAGCAAAAGATGACACCAACGGTCATAGTTGGCCCCTCCTTCCGTGCATTGGTCCATGGCGGCAGACACTTCGGTCACCAGACCCGCCCCCGCCAGCTCCGCAAAATACAACCAGAGGTTGAGGGCGTGGGAATGCTCGCCGCTGGCTCCCCCGCCTCGGGAGGTGTGTCCGAGGTAACTCGAACTGGGACCACTCAGCCAGGGATGAGCGGTGAAGATGCCTGCCCAATGCTCCTCGAACCCGGCATGGATCAGGGAAATCTCACCAAGCAAGCCGGATTGGATGACCTCGGTCGCCTTGTTTGTTTGAGGGGTCAGGCGGTGATTGTAGCCAACCAGAATGCGGGTGCTGGTCTCCGCTTGGAGGGCGGCCAACTCAGAGCACTCGCCAAGATCGGGTCGACAAACGGGTTTTTCAATCATGAGCACCCGGGGTGGGTTTGGAGCACCCAGGATGGCACGGGCCACGGCCAGATGGGTGTCGGGAGGAGTTCCCACAATCACGGCATCAAAGGCTTCGTCCGAAAATTCAGCCGGGGCGCCGAGGCGAATGGAGGAGTCCCAGGCGCCGTAGCGACCTGGATAGATCTCTTCTTTTGTGCGTTGAAGGGCAGCAGCCTGAACGTCTGCCATGACAACACTCCAGCCCAGGCTGCGGCATCCATGCGCCATGTGGTTGCCGATGGAACCGGCTCCGATGATTTTGATTTTCATAAATTAGATGATGTCCACACTGGTTCGCTGCATTTTGTTAAAGAGGGCAAGTCCAAAAAAGACAACGACAATACTCACCACCATGCTGACACAAATTTGCCAGAAATAAACAGTTCCCTCCCCAAGAAAGGCCGCGCGAAATCCCTCGATGATAAACACCATGGGGTTGAGGGAATAAATCCACCGATATTGCTCCGGCACAACGGACAGGGGGTAAGCCACACAACTTGCATACATCCAAAGTTGAAGGAAGAAGTTGAGCATGACAAGAAGGTCGCGAAACCGTGTTGTCAACGCCGTCACCAGGCAGCCAACTCCCAGGCCAAGAGCAGCCATTTGAAAGATCAACACCGGGAGAACAATAATCCGCCAATCAGCGGCAATATTGGCTCCATGCGCGAGATAATAGACATAGAGAATAAGAAACAAAACCATTTGCATTCCAAAACCGATCAGGTTGGAGAAGAGCTGCGAAATCGGAATGACCAGCCGGGGAAAATAGACCTTGCTAAAGAGAGAATTGCCCATCGTGAACGTGTTTGCTGTTTGGCTTACACAACTGCTGAAGTAGCCCCAGCAAACCGTTCCGGCCATGAAAAATAGCAAGGGAGGAATCTGGCCGGTGGATATTTTCGCAATCCTGCTGAAGATAAGCGTGAACATGAGACTTGTGAAAAGCGGCTGCACCACATACCAGAGGGATCCAAGGATGGTTTGCTTATACTTGGCTATGAAATCTTTGTGGACGAGACGGAAGATCATTTCCCGGTAGTCCCAAATCTCCTTCACCGGGAAATGGAACATGTTAAACCGGGGGGTGATGATGGTGGTCCAGCCGTCGGGATTCGAGGCGTCAACTTTTGAAAGTTCGTGCTTGGTATTCATTTGATCAAAGAAAAATTGGAAGATGTTGCCTGTTATTGATGTTCTTGATTGATGCGAACACGAGTGGGCTCCCCTCTTCCAAGCAAGCTGCCGCCCTTGGTCATTCGTGTAAAAGCGAAACCATCGGGGCTGTTTAAACTGTGCTTGTTCCGCATTTTTGCGGGGAGTGACGCATGTTCCGTCACCGTTTGCTACCTGAGCAGGAACTTCATGATCCAAGGCAACATTTTCTGACCTTTGTCGAGCCAGTGGCGGAGCCGCTCGATCCGGGCTTCGGTGATCTTTCGGTCTGAGGAACTCATTGTCGGAAGGAGCTCCTCCATTCGTTTGATCCGCCCCATGGCGCGGTCCATGCGGGGCATGAGCTCCTCTTTGATGAAGACGGTTGCAAATTTGCTCAGTTCCAGATCGGCCACAAAATGATCGCGCCGGTCTCCAGGGGAATAGACGGCCTTCACAGCTCCAAGATTCCGTAGCAACTTCAGACCCTGACTCGCGGCACCCAGGCTGATGCCCAAACGCTCAATGATTGTGTCCATGGCCAGCGGGCGGGGAGATACAAAAAGCAGCCCGTAAATCTCCCCAACAGATTTCGGCAAACCAATGATTTTCAGGAAGTTGATGAACATCTCAATGGCCTCCACCTCCAGTTCGGAGAGTTCACTCCCCCTTGAGGATTGCTGCACCTCCATCGTTGTCGATCCTGTCATGTTTTCGCGTTATATCGCCGGCCTTCATTCGTTTCAAGAAAAAATGAAACGCAGGGAATGGGGTGCCTGGCATGGCAGGCTCAAGGCGGGGTCAGATGCAGCGAACTCCCAAAAGTCCTTGCGATGTCCGGTGTTGGGGCGGAGACCATGACAAGTGCGTTGGGGGTGTGGGCGATGTAGATTCCAGCATCCTCGCGGCTGAAAAGATGGGAGGAGTCCCAGCCATTGGGGACGGCCAGATTGGAGACCCCGGAATTTTTGACACTTTCCGAGGTGAGGAGGGCTCTGAGCAGATTTTTTATGAATTGGTCCGAGGTGGCGGGAGCGAGGGAGAGCAGGCGGACGCTGATTTCGGAATCATCTGGCGCATTGTATTTGGCCACAAAGTAGTTGAGCACCCCATCCACCGTCTCTTCCTTTTTGACGCTCTCCAAATGGTAACCCTGATTGGATTTCGGGAATCCGTCGGGGAGGACGAGGGTCGTTGAGGTTTCTTCGGAAGTGGGTTTGGGAGGAGGCTCGGGGGAGGGGGAGGGTGTTTGGTGCGGTGATTCTGGCTTTGGTACTGGAGGAGGAAGGCTGGTTTTGCTTCCCCACCAGGATGCTGCGGCTGCGATGAGCAGACAAAGGGTGATTGCCCATGGAACAATCTTCATTGGCAAAACGCTGCCAGGCGGGCTGCGGTGGGCTCAAACGCCAGAGAGGCGGCATTCTTGCGCGAGTCTGAAACAGCATTTTGCCATGCGCGGTCATCCCTCAGCAACCATGCAGCCAGGGCACGAAGCTCATGCGGAGATCGACCGAAACCACAGAGTTCAGGAAAGGCGAGGCGGTCGGTGGCGCCATTTCCACCGACGCAAGGCATGCCACAGAGCATGGCATCTCCGACGACCTGGCCCGGGACAGCGCCGGAATCCAGTTGGAAAACGATCCGGTGAGAGGCCATGAGCCGGAGATAGCGATCGTAGGGGAGCGGGGCATCCACAACCTGCAAATCAAAAGGAAGGCTCTCGAGATAACGTCTTCCGAGAATGGTTTTTTTGGTCATGACGGTGATGCGCTCATGAAGTCCGTGAGCCTCACACATGGCGAGGAGATGATTGCGTGCCGGGACATCCAGCTCGCGGGTCCCGATAAAAACACCCTGGCGCCCGGAGAGGGGGGTTTCAAAATTCCACGCAGGAAATTCCAAGGGATAAGGAGTGAGGAGGGAGAGTCCTTTTGAACATCCCGCAGCGCGATAGATGGACTCAATATCTGGAACCGCCGACAAAAACCCATCGGCAGCAGAAGCGACTTTTTGAAATTCCAACCAACGCGATCTTTCGGAGAGGGCCGCTGCGACTTGGGCGGCTCCGGATTCCTTCCAGGAGATATAAACTTTGAGTCCCGCTTTCTGCAAGTTGCGAAGGGCCTTTTCGGCCCTTGCGAGGTGTTTTGCGCGGAGGAGGAGGAGCACCTCTTTTGCCGTGCTTGGCAGGTCGGCGGCTGATCGCGCAAAAACCCCGTGGGTGCAGGCGGCATAGGCGTGAAAATTGACCGGCGGATGGCCGGAATCGGTGGGCTGGCCGGGTCCGTTAAAAAATTCGCGCGCGGCATCACTTCCGCCAGGATTCATCACATGAAGCGAAAACATGCCCGGGTTCTCAAGATTCATTGCGCTCCGCACGCTTAACCTTTTCCCAGGCCGCCTCGAGCAACTCCTGGGGGGACTCTTCAACACGGCGGCCTTCCTCCGCAATCAGGGACTCCACTTTTTTGAAGCGGTTTGTAAACTTGGTGGTCGCTGCCGCGAGAGCCGTTTCAGAATCCACGTTGAGATGTCTTGCAAGATTCACGGCCGTAAAAAGCACATCCCCGAATTCCTCTTCCATATTTTTGACATCCCCTTTGGCCAGAGCCGAACGCAGCTCGCCAAATTCTTCTTCCAACTTATCAAAAACCCCGGCGGAGTCTCCCCAATCAAACCCCACACGGGCCGCTTTTTTTTGGGCATTCTGGGCCCGCATCAGAGCAGGCAACGAGGCCGGCAAACCGTCCATAATGGATGCTCCCGACCCTTTCTCTGCCCTCTTGATTTGTTCCCACTGTCGTAGCACCTCAGCGGTGTCGGCGGCTTGGCCCGAGCCAAAGACATGGGGGTGACGACGGACAAGCTTTTCACAGACGCCATCAACAACCTCCCGGAATCCAAAAGCTCCCCGCTCCCCGGCCATTTGCGCGTGCATCACAACATGAAGCAAAAGATCGCCCAACTCCTCGCTGAGGTTGGCATCATCGGCATTCACAATGGCCTCAACCACCTCGTAACATTCCTCCACCAGCGCAGCTCTCAGGCTTTCGTGAGTTTGCTCACGGTCCCACGGACACCCGTCCGGAGCGCGCAGCCGTTCCACAATTTCAATCAGGCGTGAGACATCACTCATTTCCTTGGGTCTCCTCCCAGGACTTTCGAAGAGGCCCTTTTTTCATTAAACCCTCCACAGCGAGCTGTTGCTCGAACCAAACTCTCCGACCTCTTCGGAGCTTTTGCTTGCGGCATAAATGGTCAGCGAGGTGGCCGCAATGATGGTTCCAAAAAAGATAATCGCCGAGACCCAGGCCGGCAAGGAATGGACGGCGAGGGCCTGGTAGAATGCAGGGAACGTTTCAATCGGGGTGGGCGAGTGGATCAGGACCTTGAGCGTCCACGCCACCATGATGATCGCAATGATAAAGATATAGTTACGCTTCAGCCTCCGCCCCACCGCCTCAAATTTTCCAATCTTGAAGGATGGAAGGATGAGGTCTTCACAGACGAGTCTCCGCCACTGGCCATCAAGGAGCTTGTTGGACTGGGAAATGATGGGTACCAAAAAATGTGCTTCCAGCATTCGCACCCGGCCTCGAAAGGCATCATAAAACCGATACCGCCTGGCCTCGATCCAAAGCATCACCCAAACGATGGCGAGATTGAAAAAAAACACAATGTGAGGAACATCGCGCACGGAAAAAGCGACGGTGATGATGGTTGAAGAGCTCGTGATGGCCCATGTGGTTGTCACGTCCAGTCGCTGCCTCCAAATCATAATCCGACCAAGCTCGCCGCGATAAAAGTGGATCATCGCGTTGACGTAGCAGGGATCGCTCAGCGAGGGGGGCGGGAAATCCTGGGGCGTTCCAACCATGGGGATTTCCGGGGAATCTGGGTCAAGCATCGGGCTTCTCCTTTTCAATCAGAGAGGCGCGAGCCCGTTCAAGCCTGGTCTTTTCCTCTTTTGTCAGGCTGCCAATGCCTTGACTCGAAATTTTTTCGAGGATGGGATCGATGGATTCATGCAAGTCGGGCTCTTTGCGGATTTTTTTTTGCTCGCTGCGTTTGCGGGCAGGATTTGGAGCAGGTTTGGAGCTTGGTGCTGGAAGGATCGAAAGGGTGGCCCCCTCCCAGCGAAGATAAACAAAAGCCGCTCCACTAAGCCACCAAAGCAGCCCCACATCGACCAGATCCCGGCTCGCCAAACCCATCAGCGTATAAATCCCCAGCAGAGCGACCGCAATCCACCTTGCCTGAATGCTGAGCATGATTTCGGCTTTGGGATAAATGAGGGCAAAGGCAATAAAAATGCCGAAATGCACCATGGAGCCACCCATGAGGGGCATGTTCACGCCCATGAGCCCGAGAATACACAAAAGCAAAGGCCCGGCCAGGATCAGGGTCACATAGAGCCAGAGGAAGGGATGTCTTCCCAAAAATTTTTCCACTTCTGTGCCAAAGAGCACCAACATTGCCAACTGGAGGATCATCCACAGTGAAGGCGGGTTCACAAAAACATAAGTGACAAATTGCCACAACTTGCCCTGCAATGCGGCAGAGTTCCAAGAGAAGACGAACTCCGAGAGAATGCCCTGCGAAAGGCTCAATGGTCCGGTGGCCGCCATCACAAGAGACGTGAGGATCATGGCCACGACATGGGCCCCGGCAAGAGCCGTCGCGAGGTATACCGGAAAGGTGCCAATCCATGTGATGGGCGTCGCACTTCCGAAATCCTTTTCTGCAATCATTGCATCCATAGTTAACCATGGATTCAGGCGCACTCAAGCGGGAACACAGGCCAACAAAATTTATGCGGGAGCGGCCTTTGGGGGGTATTTCACGTGTTCTGAAACGTTAATTGGCATCCATGGGATCAGCAAGGCGTTTGGGCTTCAGCGCCCGGGCAGGCAGCGGGGCTCCTGCATTGGCGAGATATTCGGAGAGAGTGGCCGTGATCATTCGCGCGGTCCTGCGGGCATCAGCCGAAAGTCCTGCCGTGGTGGCCGTAATGATCAGGCGGGGAGCTGCACCGAAAGGGCCGGAGAAAATGGCCCCCGGCGCGGCATTGGATCCGCCGGTGGTCTGAATCTTCGCAATCAGCCGCTTTTTGTCCTTGTTGATATCATAAACAAACACAGTGGTCTCAGTCTTGGTTCCTCCCGCCCCAAAGCCGACAACGGATCGGAGGAACCGACTCCCCTGGTTGACGCGATCAAACTGCCCCTCGACAAGCCAGGCGTTCTGCGCCCGGATGGGAGCGGTGTCCGTGACTTTTTGAGCCGGCGCGATGTATTTGCTCAGGCGCTCTGTGAGTTTGTCAGCGAATTGATCCGAGAATTCCTGTTCAAATTGCCGGAGTTCGGCCCCTTCGCGGTCCACGCGGAGGGCATTGGGCGAAATCAAAAATGGCCGGACAAAAATCCGGCTGGGTGTGACAATCTTTTGTGTCGTTGGTGAGAACGCGGATTCTTTGACGCTGACGGAAGCGCAGCCGGACAGCGTGAGAACAAGGGCGAGGGCGAGAAATTTCATCGAGTCCAGTCTGTGACGCAAAAACTACGGCTTTGCAAGTGGGTATGCCTTGACGGGGGAAAATCCCGGATAAGGTCTGAGAAACTGTGCGTCATCGCCTTTCCTTAACCAATTTCCACCCACGGTCCGGGTGTCTCTTGCCCGGGCCGGCGGCATTCTGTGCCAGACGCACTCGCAAAAATGCTGCCATCCGGCCTGCCTGCCTTGGAGACTCGCTGGCAATGTCGAAGGCTTCTCCGTTTTTTTTAACTCCACCTCAAGTTCCCAATCCGCTTTTCCTTTGGCCTCGAATCGGTAGACAATCCTTGCATGGCGGACCTTATGAAAAACAGTTATGGCGTGGACGTGGCGATCCGCATCGCGAAAATGATCGAACGGGCTCACCCCCGGTTTCCGGTCAGGGCCTTTTTGGCGGATGTGCGTCCCGGTTTTTCGGATCTGGAGCTCATGGATCGCGGGCGTCGGATTGCCGGGGCGCTGCACACGCATTTGCCATCACCCTTCTCGAAAGCTGCAAAAATTCTCACCGCTTCTTTTGGACCGACCCTGGAGGAAGAGCCTTCCAATGGATTGGGGTCCTTTCTCTACCTTCCCCACTCCTTCTTTGTGGCAAACCACGGGCTCCGAAACTTTGAGGCGGCGATGGCATTTCAGTATGAGCTGACCCAACGTTTCACCGCAGAGTTTTGTATTCGCCCTTATCTTGAGCGTCATGAGGGGAAAACACTGGCCCGCCTGCTCTTGTGGACCAACGATCGTAGCGAACATGTGCGGCGTCTCGTGTCCGAGGGAACACGTCCGAGACTTCCATGGGCCGGACGGCTTCCTCAGTTTCAAAAAAATCCCCAGCCTGTTCTTGACCTCCTTGAACGGCTCAAAGATGACCCCGCGCTTTATGTGCGTCGCTCGGTTGCCAACAACCTCAACGATATCGGCAAAGACCACCCACAAATCCTGCTCGCCACCTGCCGTCGCTGGCTGGTCGATGCTCCGGAGCCGCGGCAATGGATCATCCGCCGGGCCCTCCGTTCTCTGATCAAAGAGGGAAATAAGGCGGCCCTTGCTTTGATGGGTTGCCGACCATCCACATGCCTTGTGGTTGGGCACGCCGGGGTCTCTCCCTCCCGCGTCAACCCCGGCGAATCGGTCTGCCTGAAGTTTCAGGTTTCCAACACCAGTGCCCGCCGCACAAAAGTGATCATCGACTTCCGCGTTCATTTCGTCAAAGCCAACGGCAAATCCTCCCCCAAGGTTTTCAAACTTTCCACCGTCCAACTCCCTCCCCGCACCAGTCTTCCGGTCCAGAAAACCCTCTCCCTGAAAAATCTCACCACCCGTCAACATCACCCCGGACATCACCACATGGAGGCCCTCATCAATGGAACCTCCCACCCCCTCGGCAGCTTCGAACTTCTGCCCTGATCTCCCGTTTGTGTGATCCAGGCGGATCAGGCAAACGGGAAAAACATCGCGCTGTTTTACTTTTGCCAAGTCAGGGGCTAAAACCCAGGCATGTCAGGTTCCACAAAACGACCCGCTGAGAGGCAGCGGCTTGCAGATCAAAAAAAAGAAAGTGAGACAAACAGCCTTTGGAGGGAGTGGGGGCCGTATTTGAGTGAGCGCCAGTGGGGCACGGTGCGCGAGGATTACAGCCCCGATGGCAGTGCGTGGGATTATTTTCCGCACGATGATGCCCGCAGTCGGGCTTACCGCTGGGGGGAGGATGGCTTGGCTGGTTTCAGTGATGACCATCAGCGACTCTGCCTTTCCCTGGCCCTCTGGAATGGGCGGGATCCGATCCTGAAAGAGCGATTGTTTGGGCTCACCAATGAGGAAGGCAATCACGGCGAGGACTGCAAGGAGCTGTATTATTATTTGGATGCCACGCCGACGCACTCGTACCTCAAGATGCTGTACAAATACCCGCAGGCAGCCTACCCCTACGATGATTTGGTGGCGACCAATCGCGAACGCTCGGAACACGAGGCTGAGTACGAGCTGTTGGACACCGGGATCTTTGATGAGAACCGGTATTTTGATGTGTTTGTCGAGTATGCAAAGGACGGCCCCCTGGCGGTGAACATGTTGATCACTGCCGTGAACCGTGGCCCCGAGGAGGCCCTCATCCACATTCTTCCGCAGCTCTGGTTTCGGAACAGATGGTCGTGGAAAACCGATCAGCCCAAACCCGAAATGCACCTGGCCGAAACGGGTTCGGTGATCACCTCACATGCCTCGCTTGGATCGATGCAATTTTCAGTGGAGGCTCCCGATCAATGGCTCTTCACAGAAAATGAGACCAATGTTCGCAGGCACGCGGGCCTGGATCAGGAAGGGTTTTTCAAAGATGCCTTCCATGAGGTTCTGATCGGCGATAACCCCGGAGCTTGCAACCCGGAGATGACGGGCACCAAAGTGGCTGCGCACCAGTCAAGGAGCATTCCCGCCGGAGGAACTTCCCAAATTCGGGTGCGTTTGGGTGCGAAGGTTCTGGCCCATCCCTTCAAAACTTTTGATGAGGTCATGGATCTTCGCCGCGCGGAGGCCGACGAGTTTTATGACGAATTACAGCACGACTTGGACGATCCGGATGCCCGCCTTGTGCAGCGTCAGGCCCTGGCCGGGATGATTTGGAGCAAACAGTATTATGGGTATGACGTGGAGGATTGGTTGAATGGAGACCCCGGCCAGCCGGAGCCGGCCGGGGACCGCTTCCAGGGTCGCAACAGCGAATGGCGTCACCTCAACAACGCGGATATTATCTCCATGCCCGACAAGTGGGAGTATCCGTGGTATGCCGCATGGGATCTGGCGTTCCACACCGTGGCCCTGGCCCTGGTCGATAGCGACTTTGCCAAAGCCCAACTCGTCCTGATGACCCGGGAGTGGTACATGCATCCCAACGGCCAACTTCCGGCTTATGAGTGGGCGTTTGGAGATGTGAATCCCCCCGTTCATGCCTGGGCCACGTGGCGGGTTTTTCAGATGGACCGGGAGCAGAATGGCGGCCCGGGAGACCTGGCATTTTTGGAGCGGGTTTTTCACAAACTCATGCTGAATTTCACGTGGTGGGTGAACCGCAAGGATGCCGAAGGAAGAAACATTTTTCAGGGTGGTTTTTTGGGGCTGGATAACATCGGGGTTTTTGATCGTGGCAAGCCGCTGCCGACAGGGGGACACATCAACCAGGCCGATGGCACGAGCTGGATGGCCATGTATTCGTTGAATCTGATGCGGATCGCCCTTGAGTTGGCCAGGCACAACCCTGTTTATCAGGACATTGCTTCCAAATTTTTTGAACATTTTCTGCACATTGCCAAAGCCATGAACAATATCGGGGAGTGTGGGATTGGGCTTTGGGACGAAGACGACGAGTTCTATTATGATGTGCTCAATCTCCCCGATGGCAGCAAGGTGCCTCTGAAGGTGCGGTCCTTGGTGGGGTTGATCCCGCTTTTTGCGGTGGAGGTGCTGGAAAAGGAACTGCTTGATGCCGTGCCGGATTTCCGGCGCCGCGCCGCATGGTTTCTGAACAACCGCCCCGACCTGGCAAAACTCGTTTCGCACTGGGACATCAGCGGAAAGGATGAGCGTCATTTGCTCTCGCTGCTGAGGGGGCATCGCATGAAATGTCTCCTCCGCCGCGCACTGGATGAGACCGAGTTTCTTTCAGACTACGGAATTCGCGGGGTTTCCAAATATCACAAGGATCATCCTTATGTTTTCGGCTGCTGCGGCAACGAACTGACCGTCATCTACCAGCCCGCTGAGTCCGATTCCCGCCTCTTTGGCGGAAACTCGAACTGGCGGGGCCCGGTTTGGTTCCCTGTGAATTACCTGCTGGTGGAATCGCTGCAACAATTTCACAGTTATTATGGGGACGATTTCCTCATCGAGTGCCCTGCGGGATCTGGTCAGAAGATGACCCTCCGCGATGCCGCCAATGAACTGGCCCGCCGACTGACCCATGTGTTTCTCAAAGACCCTGATGGCCGACGCGCGGTCTTCAACCACTCAAAAAAGCTGCAAACCGATCCTCACTTCCGGGATCATGTGCTTTTTTATGAGTATTTTCATGGTGACTCCGGGCGGGGGGTTGGTGCCTCTCACCAGACCGGCTGGACCGGCCTCATCGCCAATCTCCTCAAACCCGACCAAGGTGGTCTGAGTCTTTGATCCGGGAAAATTGAGGCCGGGGGGGTGCCACCGGGAGAGCTTGGAAAGCAGAGCCCCCACCGGCTGGTGTCAACGCTTTCGATAACGGCGCGATGCAAGGATCTCCCGATCCCTGCGGAGAATGCGAAGCAATCCCACGGCCATACAAACCAACACAGCCGCAAAAGGCAGCCCGGTCGTGATGCTGGCTGTTTGCAAGGCGGTTAATCCGCCCGCCACCAAAAGGGCCGCAGCCACCACCCCCTCCAGCAATGCCCAGAAAATGCGCTGCCCTACCGGTGGGTCGGGGTTGCCACCGGCGGTGATTGTGTCGATGACCAGCGAGCCGGAGTCTGAGGAGGTGATGAAGAAAAACAGGATGACCAGGATGGCCACCGTGCCGGAAACCGATGAGATCGGCAGTTTCTCCAAAAACACAAAAAGTGCCGTTGGAACATTTTCCCGCACGGCCTCACTGATCGAGCGATCTCCCGCCAGTTCGAATTGCAGTGCACTGGTTCCAAACACGGTCAGCCACAAAAATGTGAGGACCACTGGCACGCAGAGCACACCCAAAATAAACTCACGAATCGTCCTTCCCCGGGAAATACGGGCGATGAACATGCCGACAAAGGGAGCCCAGGCAATCCACCAGGCCCAGTAAAACGCGGTCCATGAGGCCTGCCATCCGGTGTGCCGGTACGTGTCGGTCCAGGTACTCAATCGGATCAGCTGGCCGATATAGGCTCCCGTGTTTTGAATCAGCCCGTTTAAGATGATCACCGTCGGACCAGTGAAGAGGACAAAAATCAGAAATGCCCCGGCCAGCATGATGTTCCATTCGCTGAGACGGCGGATCCCGTGATCCAGCCCAAGCACCACCGAAAGCGTGGCAGCGAGCGTGATTCCAACAATGAGCATCAACTGGGTGGAAAGTCCGCTCTCTGCCAAGCCAAGGTGGGTGAGGCCGGCGGAGATTTGCATCACCCCAAACCCCAGCGAGGTCGCCACCCCGAACATGGTGGCCAGCACGGCCAATGTATCCACCAGGTCACCGAGGGGCCCCCGGATCTTCAATCCCAGCAGTGGAGCAAAAGCTGACCGAATCGTCAGAGGAAAGCCATGGCGGTAGGCGAAATACCCAAGGGCCAGGCCGGCCACGGCGTAAATCGCCCAGGCATGCAGACCCCAATGAAAAAAGGTGTAGAGCATGGCCCGCGACGCGGCTTCGGGAGTGCGGGGATCCACGATGGGAGGTTTTTCAAAGTGGCTGATCGGTTCGGCAACGCTCCAGAAGATCAGCCCGATTCCCATACCCGCACTGAAGAGCATGGCCAGCCAGGAGAGTGTTCCAAACTCCGGTCTCTCGTGATCCTTGCCAATGCGCATCTTGCCATAGGGGCCCAACAGCAACAGAACAGCCATTCCCAGCAGCCCATTGACCACAAGAATGAGAAACCAGCTCGCTTTGGTCACAACCCATTCCTGAGCCACTCCAAACCCCGCTTCCATCTGCTCGCTGGCCCCAAACGCAAGAATCACAAACAGTAGGATGAGTCCGGCTGAAGCCCAGAAAACAACCGGCGTGCGTGTGGCAAAAGCCGGACGGGAGGATGGGTGCACCCTGGCGTTCATTCCGGTTTCAGGCCGGTTTGCGGAAATGCAGAATTCCCCAGTTGAGCCGCGAGGCCCGGGAGGCCTCCACCCAATGCATCAACCCGGCCAGCATGCGCTGGATATAATCCTCCGAGACACGGCCCGCGAGCTGGGGTCTGCGCGAGGACAACTCCGAATGGACCTGCCTGTAGTGACGGCCCAATTGGTCGGGCATTTCCTCAATGCCAACAACCTCCCAGTCAAGCTCCTCCGCATATCGATGATACGTATCCACCGAGCCCAGTGACTCGAGTTCCAGGCGTGACAGAACCGGTCCCAAATCGCGTTTCGGCACGCCGGCCTGCTGCATGGGATCGGTGAAAATCCACTCCCCCCCATTCCGTAGAATCCGGTCCACCTCTTGAAAAATCCTGCGCCGGTCACTGCCATGCAGAATGGCATCCTGGGTCCAGACCACCTCAAACGCCCCGTCGTCGCAGGGGATGTCCTCGAACGATCCATCCAGCACGGTGATCCGATCACTCAACCCGGCGGCCTCGTTCAAGTTTCGGTTCCGGGCGTTTTGTTTTTCGCTCAGGTTGACGCAAACCACATCGAAGCCGAAATGCCGTGCCAGAAAGCGTGCGGAGCCGCCATATCCACTTCCCAGATCAAGCACCCGAGCCCCCGGTTCCTTGTGCAACAATCGGGCCGCCATGGTTTTTACGGTCCGGCGGCTGGCTTCACCGATCGACTCGTCCTCTGTGTGAGAGATGCCGATGTGGATATCCTCTCCGCCCCAGATCTCGTGATAAAAGGTGTCGGCGTCCGTGCTGTTGTAGTAGCTCCTCGTGCGAGCGGTGGTTTCTGCGGAAACGCTCATTGAGGATCCTCCCCCGCGCTCAAATATTTTTTCTCGGCGAAGTGGACGTAAAAATCCGGCTTCTGCTGGTGATACGTCTCCTGAAAATCACCAAAGGTTTTCACCCTTTGAAAACCCACCTCCATCATAAGATTGCGCACATAATCCTTGCGCAGGGGAAACATATTTAGATGGAAGACCGATCCATCATTAAATTCATAACGGAAGCGGGCCAGACCTTCATCCACATGCTCGGGCTCGGCCCGGACGTTTTCCCCACAATAATAATAAATGTGCTTGGAGGAGAAACCATCGTCAATAATGCTGTCATAGTTTCGCTGATCCAGAATGAGCACTCCATCATGCCTCAGGGCGGCATAAAACTCCGCCAGGGCTTTGCGACGATCCCTTTCGTTGAACAAATGGGTGAAGGAATTCCCGAGGCAGATAATCGCATCAAATTTTTCGTGCACACTGCGATTGAGCCAGCGCCAGTCGGCATGCAGAGTCCTCAGGATACGACCGTGGCGCCGGGCGTTCGAAAAGGCCTTGGTCAGCATTTCCATCGACCCGTCGGCGCTGGCCACCTCGAACCCCTCTTCCAACAGGCGGACAGAGTGGAATCCCGTCCCCGTGGCCACATCAAGCACCTTGCGGGCTCCTCGCTTCTTCAACTCCTGAATAAAAAATTCGCCTTCGCTTTCGCGGCGGGCTTTCCAATCAATTAATTGGTCCCATTTTTCGACGAAACTCTGAACGTATTCGGCCTGATAATGATTTGTTTGGCGAACCTTCAGGGGATTCTTGCCATAGTTTTGGATGGTGGTAGGTAAAGTTTGTAATGACATGGATAAAATGGGCCGTTCGCATCCAAGCGTCAGCCAATGGTTGAAGTTGCCCGAGCGTGGAAATTTCCAGCTGGGATTAGGTAAAGATACGCCGAAGTGCGTCCCGCCGTTTTCTAAGAATAACCCGGAATACTAAGGGTCGAGGAGACCCATTTCCTGAAGCGCCTTGGACGGAGTTCCCCCTGTGACGGCGGTTCCTGCGATATATGACTCTTTGGTTGCAGTCATGCAGGCGGAGTTTAATGACCTCACGACTTCATGCAAGCCTCAAGCGAATTTTCTTCGCGACTCCCATGAAAACACGTTTTGCCAACACGACTCTGGATTGGAAAACCCCATCAAATCACCCTGACCGAAGAAAAGCTCACGTGTCCTTTTCCAGCGGGGTAACACTCTCCTGCGGGCTGGGGCTTAGCTTCTCCAGGATCCGCTTCACATTCACATGTTTGGAGATGAGGTCCTGGATGCGGAGAATTTTTTCGGAGTCGCCGGGCAGGGTTTTGACGGTCATCGAGTGAATCCGACTGGCGATCGTGTAGCTATCCAGGGGGCTGGCCATCACGGGGAGATGGGATTCTGAAATCATATCCATGAGCCGCTGGCTTGGGCGGAGATCATCAGAGAGCATGATGGCGCAAAATGGCTGATTGCTTTCGGACATGGCGCGTGAAACGCAGGCCAGGATCACGTCCTCGCGATCACCGGGCACGATCAGCAGGGTGCCCGGTATCACTTCGGCAAACAGGTTGGCCGTGCTCATGGCTCCGATAAGAATATCTGCCACTCGGGTGCGGCTGTCTTCAGCGTGGTGAAGAAATTCGGCATGTGCGGGGTGGCAGACCTGCTCCAGCGAGGGTTGGAGCAAAATCTCATCCAGAGGCACAACCCCCAGCAACTCAATCCCAAGGCGTTCAAAACCGCGGCGGGCAATATCACTCACGGCTTCCATCTTGGACGGCAGGAGCTTGTTCATCACAACCCCGATGACCTCAACCCCCTCCTTGTCGAACAGTGCTTTATTGACCGCCGCCTCATCAATGGGCCGGCCAATACCCCCCGGCACAATCAGGAGAACCTTGCTCTCCAGCAGCTTGGCAACCCGGGCGTTTGACAAATCAAACACGCTGCCAACTCCTGCATGACCGGTTCCCTCAATGATCGAAAAATCTTTTTCCCAACTCGTGCGATCAAAGGAGTGTTTGATCCGGCGAACCAGCGCCTCATGGTTTGCATGGTTGATATAGCGGCGTGTGAATTCCGGTTCCACCGCAATGGGGCTCATGTCTTCAATGGGCACCTGTGTGTCATAGGTCTGACGAATCAACACACTGTCCTCATCAATGCGCTTGCCCTCGACATCAACAAATCGCTGACCCACGGGTTTGATAAAACCAATACGCTGAAAGGACTCGCGCAAGGCACCATGGAGACCGAGAGAGATGGTGGTTTTGCCGGTGTTTTGCTCAGTGGCCGCAATAAAAATTCTGGGTGTGGAGTGGTTCATCGGCGGGGAAAATTATGGCTGTTCGTTGCGATTTCCCGTCAAGATACGTTCCGCGTATTTGGCCAGGATATCGGTTTCAAGATTCACGCGGTCCCCTGGCTGGAGTTTTCCGAGGTTTGTGGCTGCGCGGGTGTGTGGAATGATCCAGACCGTGAAGCGGCCCATGGCGATTTCGGCTACGGTCAAGCTGACCCCATTGATGGCGACCGAACCCTTGAAGGCCACATATGGAGCGGTGGTTGCGGGAAGAAAAAAATCCAGCCTCAGATCGGGCCCGCTTTCAGAAACGGCGAGCACATTGGTGGGTTCATCAATGTGGCCCTGCACAAAATGTCCGCCAAGGCGGCCATCGGCGGCGAGGGCCCGCTCAAGATTGATGGAGTCCCCCGGGCGCAGGCCGCCGAGGTTTGTTCGACGAAGTGTCTCTTCCAAAAGATCAAAAACGAGGGTCTCTTTGCGGTGCGAGGAGACGGTGAGGCAACAACCATTCACACTGATGCTGTCTCCGGTTCGTGCGGATTTCGCGACGCGGTCAGCGACCAGGCTGAGTTGGATGCTGCTGGCGGTGCGGCGCATCCATTGACAGGTGCCCATTTCTTCGACAAGACCGGTAAACATAAATTTTTAGGATCTGAGGGATTGCACGGGAGAAAAAAAGAGGGCTCCCCCGCATTGAGTTAAAAAGTCACGCAAAGCCTCTTTTGCGGAGTTGACCGTGTTTTCTTCACAGTAGGCCAGGATCAGGCTGGTGCCAAGCAGGTCAACAAACCCCTCGCTGTGCAGGTTTTTTTCAAATCCCCCGCTGGAAACATTCTGAAGCACAATAAACTGTGAGATGCCCAGTTCGGTCAGTCGGCTTTCCATGGCCTGTCGATGGGCCGCGTCAATCAGGATTTCGATACGTGTGAGGGCAATCATTGAGTCCAGAGTGTGGTAATAATTTTGAAGAAGACAGGAATACCAACAAGCACATTCAGCGGAAAAGTGAGGCTGAGGGCCATCGGCACATACAGGCCGGGGTTGGCTTCCGGGACAGAGACACGCATGACGGCCGGAACTGCGATATATGATGCGCTGGCTGCAAGCAAGGCAAGCAGAAGGGAATCACCAACCGGCAGATTCAAGAACCAAGCAATAACCACCGCGAGGCCGCCTGCTGCAGGAGGAAAGAGCAGAGCAAAGGCAATCGGGAAGGTGCCTGCCTTGCGGATCGATCCTCCACGCCTGGCCACGGCCATCCCCATGTCGAGTAGAAACAGGCAGAGCACCCCCGCAAAGAGGTCCTGGGCAAAGGGAGAGACCTTTTTCCAGCCGGCATCCCCGGCCACAAATCCGATGATCAAGCTGCCAAGCAAAAGAAAAATGGAGCCATTCAAGAGGCTCTCAACGACCAGGTGGCCGAGCGTGATGGGTTTGCCAGTGGCTTCCCTGGCGTCGGGCCGCTCCCTTTTGAGAAGGAGCATCCCGACAATGATGGCGGGAAATTCCATGAGCGCCAATGCCGCAATCATATGGCCCCCGAAATCCACACTGACCTGCTCAAGGAAGTTGCAGGCCGCGAGAAATGTGACGGCGCTGACCGATCCGTATGCCGCGGCAATGGCTGCGGAGTCGGGTGCTGAGAGGCGGGCTCGCAGAATAAAAAACGAAATCACGGGAAGGGCCGATGCAAGGAAAACAGCAGCGCCAAGGGGCAAAATCACATTCAAACCAAAACCGCTTTTTGCGAGAGAAGCCCCTCCGTGCATGCCAATCGCAAACAACAGATAAAGCGAGAGAACCTTGGGTAAAGGGGCCGGGAGCTCCAGGTCGGATTTTAATAGCACGGCAGTCATTCCGAGCACAAAAAACAGGATGGGCGGTTGAATGAGATTTTGGAGAAGAAGATCCATAGGCGGAAATTGACAAAAACGGTGCCAGATGCTTGCGGGTTCTCGTGGGAAATCAAAGAGAATTGTGACGGCTCTGGTCCAATTCAATCAGCAGAAAACAGCATCCCGCTCCCTGGAGCATGTCAACATTGCCCGTGTCGTGCATTTCAGTATTTTCCTCAACCCGCTTCCTGTTATTCCTTGGCCAATGCAGACCGTTTATTATCTGGGCCCCGAAGGAACTTTTTCGCACATCCTCGCGAGGAAACGTTTTGGGAATCGTGCCCGACTTCAGGCCTGTGCGACATTGGAAGCGGTGGTTGAGGGTGCCGTCGCCCAACCCGGCTCGCTGGCCCTGGTCCCTGTGGAAAACTCCAGTGGCGGGACGGTTTATGACAGTATTGACGTTCTTATTCGTCATAGTGGTCACCTTGCGGTTGATGAGGAACTGGCCCTGGATGTGCGGATTGCATTGTTGCGTAAGGGCTCGGTGCCCGTGCAAACCATCTATTCCCATTTCACCCAACTCAAACACCACGCTGGATGGCTGAAGACCAAATTTCCAAAAGCCCGCTTGAAAGCGGTGGACAGTACCGCGCTTGCTGCAAAACGGGCGTCGCTTTCCCGGGGGGCCGCGGCACTGGCCTCTCCCGGAGCCGCCGAGATTTATGGGCTGGAAGTGGAGGAGATCCCGTCCCCGGGTCACGCGGCCAATGTGACACACTTTTTTCTGGTCAGGTCAGGGGAACCAAGCCCCTTCGATGGAAAATCCCCAAGTAAAACGGCTCTGGTTGTCGCCCTGCCCAATGTCTGTGGGAGTCTCCATGCCTTTCTTGGCCCGTTTGCCAGGCTGGGGATCAGTCTTTCAAGGATTGTCTCCCGCCCTGTCCCTGGAAAACCTCAAACCTATGTCTTTTTTCTCGAGATTGAAGGCGATCCCCGCAGGGAGGAGGTCCGCAAGGCCCTGGCTTCTGCCACGCGCAAAGCGGAGTCCATGGTTTCTCTTGGATCTTTCCCATCTGGAAAACGATTCAAATCCTAGATTGCAAGCGAGGAGGTTTTGGGCTTCATAAAGGGGACATGAAACGCCTTGCCTCTGCTCTTGTTTTCTTATCGCTCGGTTGGCTGAACGCTCAGGAACCCGCGACAATCACGATCCGAAAGGGAGACTCCACAAATATTGCCATCAAGACCCTGGGGGGTGCCAATGGTGCTGCTGCCACGAAGGTTCTCCAAAACGATCTGGAGGTTTCAGGGCTTTTTGCCGTGACACCTCCCGAGCGCGCGAGCTTCACGGTGAGCGGATCCGCGGCCGGGGGCTCCCTGGAGGGGATGGTGGTTGATGGCCGGGGCAGCACGGTTTTGCAAAAAACCTATTCCGGCGATCCCCGTCGGACGGCTCATAATTTTGCTGATGATATCGTCGAAACCCTCACTGCGCAAAAAGGCATTGCCAGCTCGAAGATTGCTTTTGTTTCCACCCGTTCTGGTGGCAAGGAAATTTATATTGCCGACTACGATGGGGCCAACGTGCAGCAACTCACCAAGGATGGGACCCTCAGTGTTTCTCCGTCGATTTCCCCCGATCGCCGCAAGCTCGCTTACACAGGCTACCAGAGCGGCTATGCAGATATCTACGTTGTGGACCTGGGGTCAGGAGCCCGCAATCGTGCCATCAAATTTCCTGGCACCAATTCAGGAGCCGCCTTCTCCCCGGACAGTGGACGCATTGCTTTCTCGGCCAGTCGGGACGGCAACCCGGAGCTTTATGTGGCCTCGGCCAATGGCAGTGGCGCACGGCGTCTGACCCGCACGCGCGGGGTGGAATCCTCGCCGACATGGTCGCCCAATGGTTCGGAAATCATCTATTCCTCGGATGAACGGGGTGGTCCGCAGCTTTATCGCATCAGCGCAGGCGGAGGCACGGGAACCCTCGTGCCAACCGGATACTCCTATGTAACCGAGCCCTCCTGGTCCCCGGATGGAAAGAAGCTGGCCTTCACAGCTCGAACCGGCGGTTTTTCCATTGCCATGAAGGACCTACAAAGTGGTGCCACAAAAGTTTTGGCCAGTGGAGAAGATCCGGCCTTTGGTGCCAACTCGCGTCATATTGTCTATTCCAGTGGCTCCAGCATTGTTTTGTTGGACACCCAAACAGGAAAGTCCACTTCCGTGATCAGCGGGCTTGGAAAAGTGAGCGAGCCGAGTTGGTCGCGGTAGCCGACCATGTTCGGTTATTTGTTCGAGCGGTTTCCCAGTTTTACCCAGACCTTTTGTGCACGGGAGGTCGCCGCTCTTCGCGGACATGGCATCGAGGCCCCGGTTTTTTCAATCAGAAACCCCGGCGAGGAACCGATCCATCAGGCTTTTCCCAACCTTGGAGAAACCACCTACCTGCCCGCCAGGTTTGATGAGTTGATCGCTGATGACGCCGGCTTCCGGCGGGCCGCGCGAAAAGGGCAGGAGGGATTAAAAGCGCTCTGGGGCAGCGAATCAGAAAAACGCCGGATCCACGAAAGCCTTTGGCTGGAGCGGGCCTGTCGCGCGACCAGGATCCATCACCTCCACACCCATTTTGCGGGCCTCTCGGCAAGGACGGCCTTCTGGCTGAGGCGGCTGGGCGGCCCGAACTATAGCGTCACCGCCCACGCCAATGATATTTTTCGCGACGAGCCGCCGGAGCGACTCGCCCAAGTCCTTGGAGAAGCCACGTGTGTTGTCACGGTGAGCGATTTCAGTCGGGACTTTCTGCTTCGAGAGCACCCTCACCTCTCCAAAAAGCTCCACCGCGTTTACAATGGCATCGATATCTCCCGCTTCCGCAGGTCTCCTGTTGTTGAGGGGCGGCCCCTGATCGTGAGCGTGGGCCGCGCCATCGAAAAAAAGGGCTTCTCCGATTTGATCGAGGCTTGCGGGCTGTTGCACGACATGGATTTTGAGTGCGTGATTGTTGGGGGTGGCCCCCTGGAAGAAAACCTCGGAGCACACATTGAGCAATTGGGATTGAAAGACCATGTGAGGATTCTGGGTGTGAGGTCAGAGGAGGAAATTCGTGACCTGCTCTCCCGGGCACGGCTTTTTGTTCTGCCCTGTGTGACAGGTGCGGATGGTGCCATGGACAATCTTCCCACGGTGATTATGGAGGCCATGGCCTCCGGTCTTCCTGTCGTTTCCACCACACTGGCCGGCATCCCCGAAATGGTTGTGGATGGTACCACCGGTTCGTTGGTGCCGGAGCGTCAGCCCGCACAACTCGCCGAAAAAATCCGGGGGCTTTTGAAGGATCGCGAGCTGGCAGCCGTCCAGGGGGCCGCGGGTTTGGAGCGCTGCAAAGACCTTTTTGCCATCGAGCGAACATCCGCCTCACTGCTTGAAATCTTTCATGCCCATGGAGCCATCTCCCCCTGATCTCGAAATTCCCCCTCACTGGCTTCTGCCCGGCGCACCGCCCCTTGTTCTGGATGTGGGATCACATCGAGGCTCGTTCCTTCTTCCCCTGGCAGAGCAGGAACCCCATCACAACATCCTTGGCATCGAACGTCAGAAAGAACGGGTTATCCGCACCCGCCGCAAAATCGAGCGCCTCGGGCTGACCAATGCCTGGGCCTCCCGCAGTGGCGGACTGGAGGCCCTCACTGCATTTGCGAACGATTCTGTGTTGATCATTCATGTGCTTTTCCCTGACCCCTGGCCGAAACGCCGTCATTCCTCACGGCGTTTGGTGAATGCAGAATTTCTCCGTGGGTGTCTGCGCATTTTAAAGCCCGACGGGCTTCTCCGATTTGTCACTGATGATCCGCCATACGCCAAAGATGTGGAAAAAAGCGCGCAGGAAAGTCCAGCCTTCGAACCCGAAAAAAAAGCTCTTCCGGCCTATCCCCCAAGCGGATTTGAACTGACGTTCACCCATTTGGAAAAACCCATTCATCGGCTTGCATGGCGTAAAGTTGTGCAGCCCTGTTGATCCCTGATCAAAATCCGTTACCTTCATCGCGTGACCGGCTCCTTTGACATCCATCCTTCCAGCACATGATTGCTGTGATCGTGCCGGTTTGTGCGGCTTGTCTTTATACGTTGGGCTCTCTGGGCATGAAGACCGCCATGGATCGCAAGGCCTCGGCCTGGCGTGTTCTGCTGGTGTCAAACATCATCCTTGCGTTATGGGCCATCCCCCTGTTTTTCATCTTCCCGGGCAAGTGGGATGCCAGCGGTTTTGTTGCAGCGATTATTGCGGGGGCCGCGCTTTTTATTGGGCGTGTGTTTTCCGTCAAGGCCCTCGAAATTGGAGACCTCTCCGTGGTGGTTCCGCTGTTTGGAATGAAAACCCTCTGCGTGGCCATTTTTTCGTTGGTGTCGGGAACGGGGGCCGTGACGCTGAACCTCGTTCTGGCTGCCGCACTCGCGTCGGCTGGAGTGGCCCTTCTGCAACGAGGACCCAAAACGGCTGCCAAAGCCATGAGGAAAGCCATTCTGTTTGCCTTTGCCTCCAGCGTGCTTTTTGCCATCACGGATGTTGCCGTTCAGGGTTATGCCAAAACCATGGGCATCGGGTTCTTTCAACCGGTGATGCTCATCATGGTTTGCCTCATGCTTCCCCTCCTTGGCCGCCCGGCTCCCGCTCCAGCCGAGGCAAAAAGACCCCTCCTTGCCGGTTCGGCTGTGATGGGTTTTCAGACAACAATGGTCATCATGACCATCGGCCTTACTGGTCAGGCCACTCTGGTGAATATTCTTTACTCCACCCGTTCTCTTTGGAGCGTGCTCATCGACCGATTGGCCGGAGGCAAAGGGGCCAAAGAATTTCTGATCCCGCGTGCGATCGGTGCGATTCTCTTAACGGCTGCCGTCATCCTTGCGATGTGGCCGCGGTAGCAGGCTTTGGCGCAAGGACGTTCAGCTTTTTTTTCGAGAATCCAAACGTGTAGGGAAGTTCGCCAATCAGCTCTCCATCAACCTCGACTGGCACAAAGTCTGCCGCAGAAAGACGCAGTTCCCGGGTTTGAAAATACTCCACATCCGGCAGCCCGGGATGGGCTCCAAAAACAATGGCCTGCATATAACGAAAAATATCCCAGTGGCTCTGGTTCTGAAAAACCATCACGTCCAAAAGCCCGTCATCGAGTCTGGCATTTTTGAACATGGAGAAGGGCCCCCCATAAAGCCGCCCATTGCCCACCAGCACAAAACTACCCTCCCGGTCTTCATGTTCGGCCGCCTGGATCGTGATTCGCGGCGGCTTCCTCGCGGCGACCTGTGCGAGCGTCAGTAAATAACTCAAAGGGCCAAGGGCTTTTTTGGAATCGGGGGTTGTTTGGCGCACAACCTCTGCGTCCAAACCGATCCCCGCCAACTGAACAAAATACCCGTCATTCGCCTTCGCAAGGTCAATGGCCCGGATGTTCCCGGTCTCGATGATCTTCCAGGCCTTGGAAAGATTTCCCATGGGGATCCCGAGTTCCGTGGCAAAAACGTTCATGGTTCCGACCGGCAAAATGCCGAACGGCACATCGCTGCCGGCGAGTCCATTCACGACTTCATTCACCGTCCCATCTCCGCCAGCGGCCACGATGGCGTCATAACCCTGCATCACACCCCGCTGGGCCAGAGCCTTTGCATCTCCCATCTTCTTGGTGAGTTGCACGTGCACTCTCGGGGAGAGGGCATCGATGCTTGCCTTCAGACGTCGGGCTCGCTCCCCGCGGGCGGCGGGATTGAGAATCACAAGAATACGTCCGGATTTGTTCACACTTCACATTTTCGGGAAGTGCGTTAGCTTCCCTGAGTGCCAAAGATTGCCAAGAAATTTCTCATCGTTGGAGGAGGATTCGTCGCGTTGCTCGCGATTGTCCTCCTCGTCGTTAACCTTTACCTCCAATCCGAGGGCGTGCAATCGCGCATCCAAGCTGCGGCCGCTTCTGCCTTGGGAGCTCCCATCAAAACCGGCGGCAGCATCTACACCCCATGGGGTGGATTTGTCATCAATTCGAT
>JBGTAR010000045.1:0-6554 GCA_041749815.1 Terrimicrobiaceae bacterium | reverse complement strand
GTGCCCAACATGCGCACAATATGGATAAAACGACACTATGGGGCAAAGGCCCGAGTCTAATCGGAACCGCCGGATGCGGACCCGCATGTCCGGTGGTGTGGGACCCGTGGCTGACTAATACTCAGTCACGGGGACCCGATTGGGCATGTTCTGTTAAGGTGTGAATACACTCACGAGCATATAATAATCACCGGTCAATCTTGGTTCCGATTCCAAAACCGAATAAACCAAAATAGTATTGGGAAACCATACCCGATGGCCAAGCAAGCGAGCAGCACTTCTCCATCTTCAGCTTTGACAATGCCCATAATTCCTATAGCTAACGGCCCCGGAATCGCAAAAATATATTTCCATGCATCGATGTTTTTGCTGCGGAGCGCGATGACTAATGTGATGAGCGGAAAAATGCTGTATAGAATCGCAAACACAATTTGGATGGCTGGATCAGTAATCATACTTTTATACTCCGATGGGATATGTCTGGAGACTCGTAGAGATGATGCTCACAGTTGGTTGTCTGGAAATAGAATCGGGTAAACCGCTCGCGAAAATGCCTCATCCAAGGAATACTTCGATCCATCCGACATCAGAAGAGTTATTGTAGTTGATTCGCTTACCTTACGTGGTCTTCCTTTCATTCCGAATCCCAGGTCTTTCCTTTCGGTCTTTTCGTGGGTTGTCAATTGGACACTGCAAATCTGTTCCAAATTAATATGCAAATCAGGTTTAATCTCTATGAGGTTCATATGTCGTGTGTTGTAAAATCGGCGAATATATTTTTGCCGTCCCCAGTGACCTATCCCTGCTTGCTTTCGGCATTCCTCCTGCCCGCGAAGCGGAATTAGCAGGAGGTATGCCGAAAGTCCCGAAGGGACAGGGATTAGGTCGACTGGCTCGTTGGGCTTTTTACATTCTGCCAAGGATTTCCGCCTTCTTTGTCTCGTATTCGCTTGCTTCGATAAGCCCCGCCTCAAGCATCTTCTTCAGCTTGCCAAGCACGGCCATTGGATCATCTGCAACCGGCGCGGCGTTCTGTTGCATAGGCATACCCATCGGAGACTGAATAACCACCCCGCCCGCTGCGGCCCGCTTCTCCTCCATATCGCGAGCACGCCGTTCATCATGCATCCGCTCTTCCACTTCTTGTGCGTAAGCATATATGCGCCGTGCCTGCTTCTTTGGAATGCTATCAATCTCCAGCTTCGTGCCACCCACGATAGTGCATGAAATCGTTGCTGTTAGCATCTGCTCGCTCATATGAACGTTTGAGACCTCACGCCATACGTGATCTTCAAAGGTCATACCCATCATTTTCGGGCGAACGATCATGAAACGCTTGTTTGTCAAGAGAACGGAATCGGGCGCAATAGTAAGCAGAGGCTTTTTCTGAATTCCGATGTATTCAATCTGCTCGCCTTTGGTGAGCAGTTCCTTTGCCTTTTTAATCACCTTCTCAACCACGCCGGGATCTTGGTCGTCGCCGAGCAGTCCCGCGAAGGGGGAATCAATCTGTTCGAGTTTCTTTTCGATTTTGTTCGATAATGGCTGTGTCGGTATCGCAGGGGGCTGCGGGGCCGCGGGTAATAGCGTGCGAAGGGGAACCCAATCCGCGCATCCGTCCTGAAAAGCGAAATCCTCAAGGGTGAATTTTCCGGACCCAAGTCCTTCACGAATCGTTTCAAGGTCGTAAGGGCCTTCTTGCTGGTCGTTCTTGTAGATGAGTATGCTCATGGTTGTGTTTTATAGGAAAATGGGGCGCGTCAAGGGAGGATATTTTTTTGCCCAACATTGTTATTGAGTCGCTGGCGACATTTGTGGGAGATATGTTTCCGGCGACATAATTCCTGCAAATGTCGCCCAAAAGGGAAAGCTTGTGCTGTGGCGTCGCATGGGAGTTTTTGTAACTTCATAGCAACCCGTGCTCAAGGAAAAACCAGATTCCATTCTTACCTGCGTAGTCAGACCGGGCCGAAGCGGCAGCGCGCTATTTGGGTGGGGGCATGAAGGATTGCCGGCAGGATGCCAGCGGTCCCAGGTTGTGTGCTTGGAGGATGTGAACCATTGGTCCAACGTTCTCTGATGATTTCAACTCAATGTCTGTCATTTAAGAGCCTCAGGGAGATCGATTTTATCAGGAAGGGGTTGCGGAAAAACTGCTTTTTAATGAGCGAACATGCGTGGAGCTTCATTGCTTAACGCTCTGACCTTCATGTTCTTCATCTCCTTCATGGGTAATTCTGGATTTCTCTGCCACCCGTCAATTCTGTGGTCACCTCGACGTCATCCCTATTGCGATCAGTTCTCCGACACTCCGGGAGTCAGGGTGCGGGCGTTTTGCTGGGCAAGGAGGCAGAGTTCAGCGGCTTTGAAGGCGTGGGTTTGTGTCATGGCCGTTTCGGTGCGATTCAGGCAATCGAGAATCAGCTGACCAAAAAACGGATATCCGACCTTGCCGGCGCAGGGAATGCGTTCTTCGCCTTTGTCATCCACGAGGATGAGTTGGTCGCCGCCATTCTGAGTGGTGACGTCCGTGTATTTGCGGAGTTCGATATAGCCTGAGGTTCCGAGGATGACCGTTCGGCCGTCTCCCCAGGTGCTCAGGCCATTGGGCGTTAGCCAGTCGATGCGAAAATACCCGGAGGCTCCATTGTCTGCGATGAGGCTGCATTCGCCAAAATCTTCCAGCTCCGGATATCCCGGGTTGGCAAAATTGCCGATGGCACTGGAGGCGATCGTGGCGTCCTTTGCTCCGGTGTAATAAAGGAACTGCTCGCATTGGTGGCTACCGATATCGCAGAGGATGCCCCCATATTGTTCGTGATCAAAAAACCAGCCCGGGCGGGTGGGGGCGTTCAGTCGATGGGGTCCGGTGCCAAGCGTTTGAACCACACGACCGATGACGCCCTCGTTGATAAGGATTCCTGCGTGCACGGCGCACTCCACATGCAGCCGCTCACTGAAATACACCATGTATTTGCGTCCGGTTTCCGCCACCACGTTTTTTGCCTCTTCGAGTTGGGCGAGGGTGGTGAAAGGCGTTTTGTCCGTGAAATAATCTTTGCCAGCACGAAGGACCTTGCAACCGAGAGGCCCCCGGAGGTTGGGGATCGCGGCCGCTGCGACAAGGTGCACGGCAGGATCATCAAGGATCTGCTCCAGGCTGTGGGCGGCACTGGCAGAGGGGTGCTTTTGCAGAAGCAGTTCGACCTTGGCGGGGTCGGGGTCATGGATCCACTTGAGCGTTCCTCCCGCTTCCACCAGCCCATTGCATTGACCATGGATATGGCCATGATCCAAGTGGGTGGCGGCAAAAACAAATTCCCCCGGTTTGCAGACCGGAGCGGGTTTTCCCTCAGGGGCAAAATTCATTCCATCAGCGGCACTCATTGGGATTAAGAGACGAGGTTTTCGGTGAGGTAGCGGAACGATTGCGCCAGCGAATCCACGGGATCTCCCGGGCAAACATCCTGCTCCACGATGAACCATTCGCACCCGGATTTTTCAGCAGCCGGGATGATTTTGGCAAAATTCAAATTCCCGGCCCCAATCTCACAATAGTTGGGTTTGTTTTCTGAGGTGGTCATATAGTCCTTGAGGTGAATGAGGGGCAGGCGTCCCGCCAAACGCTCGCACCATTCGACATTATCACCGCCACCGAAGTGCACCCAATAGGTGTCAGGCTCACCCTGAACATGAGCCGGGCTGGTGTTTTCAAAGATCCTTTCAAAGACGGTTTTGTCACCGAGTTTGCGGAACTCGTGGTTGTGGTTGTGATAGCAGAGGACCTGGCCTGCGGCAGCCAGAACGGCCCCGGCCGCATCCAGTTTGCCGATCAATTCATCCACCGAGGCCTCGCTGCCAAGGTCCACATTGGCAGGATAGGGATACGCGGTGTATTTGCAGCGCAGTTTTTGTAAACGTTCAACGACCTTCTCCGGATTGTTGAGAATTCCTTCTGATCCTTCATGGGTGGCACAGCAGACCAACCCCTCCCCATCAAGAATGGAGGTGAGTTCATCTTCCGGGATGGGACCCATCCCGCTGACCTGCACCGCCGTGTATCCGATTTCGCGGATGCGGTGAAGGGTTTTGGCAATGTCGGCAGGGGTTTTGAGAAGGTCACGGCAGGTAAAAAGTTGGGCGGCTATTTGGGTGGTTTTCATGGTTTTTGGGATTGGAGTTTTTTGAGAAGACGGGCGAAGCGCGGCGCGGAAAGGGGCAGATCGACCGTGCGGTCTTCCACGGCTGACATCAGAATCGCATTGATCAGTTCCAGGGACCGCAGACCCTCGGCCCCCGGAGCAATCAATGCCTCGTCATGGAGGATGGCATTCACAAAATTCCGAAGGATGCCCTCGTGCTGAGGGCCGCGTCCGCCAGGCAGGGGAATCTCGACCTCCCAAACCGCGGGGCGAGCGTATCCGGTTTTGCAGGTGCGGGAAAACTCCGGGGTCGGGACCTCATTTTTGCGGAAGCGAAGGGATTCCCCATCCAAGACGAGAAGGCCATTGTCACCAGCGATTTCAAGACGATTGATGCCCGGAGCCTCGCCACTGGTGGTGATAAAAACACCGGAAGTCCCAGCATCATATTGAAGAAGCGCGGTGACCTCATCCTCCACTTCGATGGGGTGGAATTTGCCGAAGCCACAGACGGCACGAACATGCGCTGGCATTCCAAAGATCCACTGGAGAAGGTCCATGTTGTGGACGGCCTGGTTGATCAGCACTCCCCCACCCTCCCCTTTCCATGAGGCACGCCATGGGCTGGATCGATAGTAGGCATGCGTGCGAAACCAATCGGTGATTGTCCATGTGAAGCGACGAATGGTTCCGAGGGATCCGCCCTGAATGAGCGCGCGAACCTTTTGAAAACAGGGATCGGTTCGCTGATTGAACATCACAGCAAACAACCGGCCCTTGGAGGCTGCAATCAGCTCCAAAGCCTCCGCCTTATGAACGGTCAGTGGTTTTTCCATCAAAACCTCCAACCCGGCTCGAAAAGCTGATTTTCCCAATGGCGCGTGAAAAGGATGCGGAACTGCAATCACCACCGCATCCACGGTGCCACAGACGAACATGGCTTCCGCATCGTCAAATCGGAGGGCTTCCCCAAACCCTTCCGTGCGTTTGGTGTCCACATCACAGACAGCGGCCAGCGTGCCCCCCGGGACCCGCCCCTCCAAAATGGAGCGGGCATGAACGCTGCCCATGTTTCCAAGACCCACCACGCCCAACCGCACGAGGTGATTGGCGGAGGGAAGTTTTTTACGGGATCGGGCAGTCATTGGGGGGGAGATGGCAGGGTCAGAATGATTTCGAGAAATCCGAAGCGGCAGCCGACCGGCGTTTGACTTTTTTGCGGACCTTGGAGCCTGCGATCAGCGCAGCAAGCCGGTTTTCATAGGCCTTACTGGAAATCGGAAGATCCACTGTTTTATCCAGAAGGGATGAAAACAAGATCGCGTTCCCCAATTCGACGGAGTGGATCCCTTCCGGGGCGGGAGCCAGCAATTTTTCACCTCTCAGGATGGCCCCAACAAAGTTTTTTAGGATGCCAACATGTTGCTCTCCCCGGTGATTGGGCAGAGGAATTTCAACATTCCAAATGCCCGGCCGTGAAAAACTCTCCTTCGTCGTGCGGCTGAATGTTGTGGTCTGGATCTCGTTTCTCGTGAACTCCATGCGGCCATTTTCAAGGACAAGCTTCCCTTGCTCGGCGGCAATTTCCAGACGGTTTGTGCCCGGAGCCTCACCCGTGGACGTGATAAACACCCCCGTGGCCCCATCCGGATATTCAAAATAAGCCGTCACATCATCCTCCACCTCAATGTTGTGGTAGCGTCCCAACTGACAAAATCCGCGCACCTTGGAGGGCATGCCAAAGATCCATTGGTAAAGATCAAGGTTGTGGGGACACTGATTCAGAAGCACTCCTCCCCCTTCGCCAGCCCACGTCGCCCGCCATCCGCCGGAGGCATAATAGGTCTCCGATCGAAACCAGTCGGTGATGATCCAATTGATTCTGCGGATCTTGCCCAGTTCACCACCTTGAACCAATTGCCGCACCTTTTGATAGTAGGGATCCGTGCGTTGGTTGAACATCGCAGCAAAAACCTGCTTCCGGTTTTTGTGGGCTGCAATCAAACGCTGGCAGTCCGCCTTGTGCACGGAAAGGGGTTTTTCCACCAGCACGTGCAGGCCGACCTTGAGAGCTTCAATTCCCAGCGTGGTGTGGGAGTAGTGCGGCGTCGCAATCAACACGGCATCCACCTTGCCCGAGGCCAACAAACTATCAAAATCCTCAAAAAACGGCACGTCAGTGAAGAGCATCTTCTTTGTTTTGTCCGTGTCACAAATCGCAGCCAACTCCGCCCCGGGGACCTTGCCGTCCAGAATTGTGCGGCAGTGAAGACTGCCCATATTTCCCAAGCCAACAATTCCCAAACGGACGGAAGATTTTTTCATTTGTGTGTTTTCAATGACCCTACACGTGTTAGGCTTTTTTGTGTGAAAGGTCAACCCCGGATTTCCATCCGCACCACATCCGCATTG
>JBGTAR010000044.1:0-15130 GCA_041749815.1 Terrimicrobiaceae bacterium | reverse complement strand
TGTTCAGACCTATCAGCCGCTTCTTGATGATTTGCCGAACCTCCAACTGAATCGGGAAGGGTCAATCCACGCAATGCTAACAAGAGCAAGTGCCGTCATTCAGCGGTGCTGCTCGACGGCAATCGAGGCTGGCCTGACAGGAATACCGGTGTTTTCTCCCCGCTGGGTTGCCATGCCCCAGGAAATCGAATCGGCAGAAAGCGTTTCGGTGGGTTGTGAGAATTTTGAGGAACTTGCCCGGAATATTGAGGCGGTGGCCTCAGGCGAGTATTCCATTCCTCCGTATGTTGGCGACAAGCTTTCAGAAATTGTGCCGAAGTGGTTCTATCAAGTTGACGGCAAGGCGCATCAACGAATTGCTGACCGCATCATGCTTGAATTACAAAAGATGGAGAAACCCAACTGGCATAAAATGAGGCAGATGTATTACGATTTCCAACCTCTGCCTAATCCCAGTTCCCGGCTGCAAAAGCTCAGATGGAGCATTGTTAGATTTCTTAATTTGCCAGTGACAACTTTTCAGAGAGCCAAAGTTTTCCAGAAGTATGGAAAGCTTCAGGGTTGGAAAAAATCCAGCAAGGCATTCTCTGTCGGTCAAGTCCAGGGGATGTTGGATCGAATATCCTCGCCTGGATCCTATCATGCCACCATGGCACAGGGGGAAGGTCTCGGACGACTCACGCCGCTTCATTCGATACGGATTGTTAAAAGCTCCTGATCAGGCTTGCGGACTCTGCCTCACTTCCAACTTGTAGTCCTCGGGCATTGCTCCATCCCAAGTGATTCCTGTTCTGACGACGGTCGCGGGTATCCCTGCCAGGAGGGAGGATGGCGAGCACCGGGAGGAGCCGGTCACCACGGCATGCGCCGCAACAACACAATCCCCGGAAATCTTCGCACCTTTCAGGACACTCACACCGTCCGCAAGCCAGACATGATCGCCAATCTCCACATCCCGGGTCTTGTTGAGGACGCTGCGACTTTTGACGTCCAGAATCGAATGCAGATCGGAATTTCGAACATCAACTCCCACCGGGCCAAGGGACAGCAGGCAGTCCTCGCCAATGGAAATCTTTCCCCCCACAAGTGTCGCGGTCAATTTCGCTCCCTGCAGGCCCCGGCCAATGGTGAGAAGGGCGTTGTCCCTTCGCAGCATTGCGAAAATATGGATGGTGTTTTGACTGATCAGCCGGGGAGCCCCCACGGCAACAAAATGGTTGTCCCCCTCACTAAAAATCAGCTTCAAGGTCATCGGGAAATCCGATTCCTCAATTTCAATCCGATTCCCTTTTGATTCCCGACACACGACCAACAGACCTGGATAGGAATTCACTTGCTTGCGGGATAGTTCCACCCCCTTGGCATCAAGACGGAGAATGTCAACCCGGACCCCCCCAGGCAATGGGGTTGGTTTTTCGATAATATTTTTACGGAATTGATGGCGTTTCTCCGGATCCCGTATCAATAAACAACAGGCATTTGCGAAGAGACGCTTTAACATTTGAGTTCCAACATTTTTTCAATCTTTAACACGGACCCCCCACGCTCGGAAATCTCCATTTTTCAAACGTCCTTCTGAATGCATCCCCGGCTCACATGACATCCCCAGCCCAGCCTTTAATCGACTCCAGTCCATTTTTTATTGTGGGATCGCCGCGATCTGGAACCACCTGGCTGCGAATCATGCTCAATGCCCACTCGCGACTCCGTGTCCCCCATGAAACCCACTTCTTGAGACCTCTTCTCGCGCGTTTTCCGCTGCAGGGAATCCTCAATAGAGAACAAATCATCGAGGCAAGGGAGATCGTAAAACATGAGGGATGGTGGCGTCGTTGGAAGTGTCCAGAAGAGACCTTGGATCAATGTCTCGATGGTCAACAACCGATGGATCTGGCCACCCTGATTTCCCGTGTTTATGTAGGAACCTCTGGGATGGAGGAACATGCCCGATGGGGGGATAAAACTCCAATCTATGCCTTGGACATTCCGCAGCTAGCCATCGTTTTTCCCCAGGCAAAATTCATCCACCTGATTCGAGATGCCAGAGACGTTGTGATTTCTATTCGCAATGCGGGATGGTTGGATCGGGATCTGAGACGCATCTGCCAGATGTGGTCAGGGTTCACCAGAGACGCAGTGACTCATGGCAGGCCGATGGGTGACTCAAAGTATTTGGAAGTTCGCTATGAGGATCTTGTCGATGACACGGAGCGCGAGTTGAGGAGAATTTGCGCTTTTCTGGGAGAGGAGTTTGATCCTGGGATGCTTGAATCCCACATCTCGCAGTCCAAGGAGATTTCCATTCTGAAGAAAGAATTTCATTCAAAGCTCAACAGAGTGCCCTCGGTTTGTGACAAAGCTCGATGGAAGAAGGAGATGCATCCTCTGGAGGTGGCGGTGGTTGAGAGCCACACGGGGCAAGTCATGACGCTTGTCGGCCAGAAGCCCTCGAGTTGTCTCCCCTGGACTCTTCTTGGACACATGCGTGCTTCAGCTTCAACGCTGTGTTGCGAATTGCGGATTTGGGAGGAAAAGATTAAAAATCGCTTGCTCGGAAAGAAAGCGCAGTGAGGTGGGTTCTTACCAGTCCGGATGGAATCGGCGACTTTTTGCTCAGGCTTCCGTGGCTACTTGAGATGCAGGAAGCGGGCTGGGATCTGTTGCTTGTTGCCCGAAAGCCCACCTTGGATATCGCCCGGATTGCTGGCCTGAAGGGAGCTGTCCACGTGCTCTCTTTGAGTCCGTATTCAAAAAGCGCACGAACCTTGCGCAACCCATTCGCCGATGTCATCGCAGCCATCCATACCCATCAACCGGAGCTCGTTTTTTTTGCCCCATCCCAACCGTCATTTCTCGAAGAAGAATTGGCGGGGCGCTTGAAAAATATCAGGTTGGGAGGTTTTGTCCTGAAAGAGCGGTTTTGGCCTGGGGAGTGTCTGAGCAACCCGATTGATATTGCAAAAAACTACCACCTTCAAATCCCAGTTCAAAATCAGGAGTCCGAACCGGAGAGAAATCAAAAAGCTTCCCATTCCCTGCTGGGCCGAACCAACACTCTCCAACCCTTCCAGTTTAGCCAGTCCTCGAAAATGGCCTTCCGTTCCCGATGGAAAGACAGCGCGAACCCGGGAGACCATGTTGTTGTCAGCCCGGGCTATCGAAAGGGGGATTATTTCAAGGGATTGGGGGTTAATAGTTGGGTGAGAGAACTCCGCGGTTTGGAGTCTGAAATTGAGGAGCGATTTATTTTTACGGGTTCCCAAAGCGAGGCGGAATCAAATCATGAGATCTTTCAGAGACTTCAGAAGCGGCACCATGCAGATCTGACCGGTCAACTGCTTGAAATCGAGGACCTGCTGGCTGTTCTCGAGGCAGGCAAAGGTTACGTGGGAAAGGATTCGGGATCCATGCACCTCGCGGCGGCCCTTGGGAAGCCGGTGCTTGGAGTTTTTGGAGGTGGACACTGGCCTCGCTTTCTTCCAGTGGGAACAAAAGCCTGCATCCTCACCGTTTCTGTACCGTGTCGGGGCTGTGACTGGAGATGCCATCTTCCAGAGCCGCTCTGTGTGACTGATCTGCCCGCCGGTGCAGTCCTTGAGGGCTGGAACACACTTAAAAACTTGCCTGACGGCCATCAGAAAACCATGGAATACCTACCACGTCCGGCGTCAGCACAGATGCTGATTGCCAATCCCGGCACTGGCTTCACAGAACAATGCCACGTGGAGCGTCGAAAAAACCTTGCTTTGCAAAGAAGAAAAGCACTCAACCCGTTCTTGCATCCCATCGCGTTTTGTCAGGAATTATTAGGACTTCACAAATCATGAATCAAAGCTTTCAAGGGCCATTGTTCATTCTCGGCGCGTCACGTTCAGGCACAACCCTGTTGCGATTGATGTTTAATTCCCACCCATTGGTGTGTGTGCCTTCGGAATCGCGTTTCCTAAGTCAGATTCTCGATCGTATTCCGGTCGGGAAGGTGCTTTCCAAAAAGGATTTGGATCACGTGGAGGAAATTTTGCTTTCCCATGAGTCATGGCCCCATTGGAACATTTCTCATGTCAAGTTACTGGTCATTCTTGAACAAAACATTGGCAAGACCGTGCGTGAGCTGATGGAGAGCATTTTTACTATATGCTGTGAACAGAGTGGAAAACAGATCTGTGGGGAGAAGACTCCGCACCACTGCTTTTACTCAGCCACATTTGCCCAGCTTTTTCCCTCGGCAAAATTCATTCATCTCATCCGGGATGGAAGGGGTGCCACAGAAGCGATGTATCGAAGGAAGTGGTATGATAAAAGCATCCTCCGTATTGCCCGCCATTGGAGTGGCTGTGTGCAGTCGGTTTGGAGTGCATCAAAAGCCCACCCTGGACGCTTCAAGGACTTTCACTATGAAGAGTTGGTCAAGAACCCGTGCGAAACCCTCCAAGAAATGTGCAGCTTTCTGGGGATTCCCTATTCCGATGACCTCATGAGTTACAGAGAAAATCTGAATGAGAATCTTTCGAGTTCCGACACGCGGGCTCGCGGAATTCATGAGAAACTTCACAAAGCTCCCGATGCGACGGAGTCCGAAAAATGGCAAAGCGAGCTCTCAGCGAGGCAGATCTTCCTCTTCGAAGCTGCGGCCGGATCCACAAACAAAGAGGCCGGATACACCTCCCACTTTGCAAGCGCCCTTCAGCCTGTCCTTGCGCTCGTCGGGGTTTTCCTCGGTGGCATTCAAAAAGGCAAGGAATTGATGAGCCGCCTGCCCATTCGATAAGAGGCGCCCCTTAGGAGCTGTGGACCAATCTTATCGCCGCATGCCTGTCATCACATTGTAAACGGCCTTGAGGCTTTTGCGCAATTTGGATGAAATGGATGTGCTGAAAAAGTGCCTTGTGGTGTGCTCCAGATCAAATTGGTCTTTGAAGCCATAAACGTCTTTAACGAGGCACCTTAGAGGGCGAAACCTGTCGTACTGATGGACAATGCTGTAGGGTTTTCCTTTCTGATTAATCAGTTGCCCTTGGGTGTTAATGAGAAATGACTTGTGGTGCGCAAGCGTCGCCACCACTCCTGATTCGCACGTTTCGACACATATTTTTCCAGGATGGAGCGCGCAATACATAATATGCATAGCCTGATCCATGATCATTTTGGATGGGACAACATCATGTCTGGGACCGAACTCCATGGTCTCCTTCACCATCCACTCAAGATAATGGGAAATGGCCTCAGTTCTCCCGAACGTGGTTCCTGAGCAGATCACTGGGTGTTTTCCATATTCTAAAAGCTTCTCCTTGCCGTAGATGCGAGAAAACCAAGTGGAGTTCGTGTCACATTCTGCGAGCCCAATCGGCTCCGCAGCCACGTGCAAGAGACCATCACCGAGACCATGAAAAGGGTTCTCTTGAAACACGACATCCCGCAAGTCGCAGAGCAGGATCTCCTCTGGGGGACTCTGAAGTTGATCAAGATAGTTTTTGTAAAACAAATAGCGGCTGTTATTGGAAGAATTGAGATTGAGCTTTTTTTGAAAAAACTGAGGGTGAGACTCGGCGGTAACAACCTTGCAGTGGCCCGCAACGGATGACAGCGCGATTTTGCGATCACAAAAAACGACAATGTCCCCGGAGAAGGAATCAGGAATTGAGCGCAAAAAAAGGTCGGCTTGCCAGGATTCATAACCAAAAGCCGTTGTCAAAATAAGGGAACTCATACGCTTGCATCAGTGTTGTTGATTGCGCGAATTTGTCAAACCCACCATCAAATGCCCCATCCACTTCCCGGCAGCCCGTTTTATCCCAGCTTTTTTAACAAAGTCTCGTCACTCTGTGCCATGAAATCCCACCAAGGACTCGTATGAGATTTTCTCAATTTTTCCCATCACAGCGACCCATACGTCTGGGGAGAGAAACAGGCCAGGGGTGTGTCGCTATTTCCTATCTCAAAGAGCCTTTCCAGAAGATTTCAAATTTGGATTCTCGAGCTCATACCAACTGGCAGGAATGTCGGGCGATGGCTGAAGCCTGGGTGAACCATGGATTTCGTGTGGAAATCGTTGATTGTCGTGACAGCCATTATTTCCCACCAAAGGATGTCCGATTTGCTGTCGACATATGCCTGAACCTCGAGCGCTGGGCTCCCAGCCTTCCCAAGGACTGTTTAAAAATTCTCCATGCCACGGGCGCTCACTGGTTGACTCAAAATATTGCTGAGTTGGCACGACTCGAGGCCTTAAAATTCCGGCGTGGAACCCTGCTGGCTCCCCGCCGGCAGGCACCCTCCAGTTATGGGATTGAAGTTGCGGATTGCGGTATCGTTCTGGGAAATCAATTCACGGAATCCACTTTTCGCTATGCCAATAAACCCATCACCCGCATTCCCATCTCTTCCGCATTCACTTTTGATTTTCACGATACAAAAAATTGGGAAAAGTGTCGGAATCAATTCATATGGTTTGGCAGTTATGGGATGATCCACAAGGGCCTTGACCTTGTTCTTGAAACGTTTGCAAAACACCCCTCCCTGCAGCTCACGATCTGCGGGCGACCTGAGAAGGAAGCAGACTTTTTCTCATGTTATCAAAAGGAATTGTGTGAACTTCCAAATATTCGCATGGCGGGCTGGATTGATCCAGCCTCTCGAGAATTCGACGAGATTCGGAAAACCCACGGATTCGCGGTTTATCCATCGTGCAGCGAAGGTGGTGGTGGAGCGTTGATCCACGCCATGCATGCGGGTCTTGTGCCCATCGCCACCGCAGAGTCTTCTGTGGATCTTGGGAAATTTGGCATCGAGATCAAAGAAGGGACCTGTGAGGCCGTGGAGGAATCCGTACTCAAAGCGGCTTCCTGTCCTGCAGACGAACTGGCTGATCGCGCTCGACGGACCTGGGGACATGTTCGAAATGTGCACACGCTGCCCGCCTTTCAAAGCAACTATTCCAGTTGGGTATCCCGCCTTGTCGGGCAGGATCCGGTTTAGCGCGAAACATTCCTTCCCATGCAAATTCGCCCAATCAACGGGGACGCTTTCCGATCTTTGTGTGATCACGTTTTCTGGCACAATGCGGAGCCAGAGGAAAACACTCAGTTTGAAAATGGAAGGGTGGTGTTTTGCAAGATCGATGAGGTGTGGCGACTGTTTCGGGCCCTACGAAGAACCACCAAACGGATTGTGTTGGTCACCGGGGAAGGAGACAAGCCGGTCACCGAGGATCTCTGGGCGCAGAAACCCCCGCATGTGATGTCCTGGTTCGGAACAAACATGTTTGCCGACCACCCCACGGCTCACCCGATTCCGCTTGGCCTGGGAAATGCGGACGGGAAGGTCACCTTGAGCTGGGAGGAAATTCAGCAGCCCGTTCTGGATCGACCCTTGCGAGATCACCTGCTCTACGCCAACTTTGGATCAGTGAGCAACCCGGCAGTGCGGGAACCCCTGCTGCAGTGGATTCACCGACCAGATCAATCCTGGATTACCAAAGAAACCCACTCCTCGGTTCAAGGAAAGGCGGGGTATTTGAATCAGCTGCGAACGCACCGGTTTGTTTTTTGCCCTCCTGGCAATGGAGAGGACACCCATCGCATGTGGGAGGCTCTGTACTGTGGAGCAATTCCCGTGGTCAGGATATCGCCCGCAATGAGGGCCTTCCGTGATTTACCAATCGTGTTTGTTAAGGATCTGACAGCCATCAGCCCCCAATCATTGGAAGAACGCTTCAAAGAATTGGGTTCTCGTTCCATCGAAAAGTTGGATTTGCCGTCTTGGAAACAGTCGATAGACAGGGAGCGAATCTCTCTGAGTAAGAAAGGACCGGTTACACTTGCGGAAGCGGCTCAAGCATGGTTCTCAGAAATTTTGCGGATGATGAAAAATCGCTCCTGAGAATCTGGAAACTCGTTCTTCTATCGTCTTGCAAAATATATCCTGCGAAAATTTGTGACAAGAGGATGGGAGCTTAGTGCGGGAGGGTTCAGGACATGTCGGGCGATCATCCCATTGGGCAGCGATTCAGAAGTGAGAATCTCGACTTGGAACCCTGCTGCAGTGAGCCGTGTGGCAAAATCGTCCCCATACATGCGAACATGGTCCTTCTGACCAAACCGTTTTTCCCGCTCCGCTTCCGATGTGACGGTGGGGTCCTCGTCTGTCGATGCGGGGGGGTCTTTTTGAGGCACAGAAAGTATGGCCACTCCACCCGGCCTCAGCACACGGTGGATTTCTTGGAAGGCCGCATGATCATTGCCCACATGTTCCAGAACATCACACGCCATCAAAACATCAATGGAAGAATCGGCCACTTCCGGCATGTGGCTGATATCCAGACGAAGATCACAGTCGCCGCGGTCAAAGTCAGCCGTCACATGCAGAGCCGTCGCCAACCGGAGCCGCTCACGCAACTGACGTTCGGGGGCAAAATGAAGCATCGATTTCCCGTGAAAGAGTGCAGGTTCGTCCAAGCCGGAGAGGCTTGAGTGACCGTCGAAGGCCGCCACCAAGAGCCGATGCCTGACCTGGCTGCCGCAATTCGGACAAATTGTGCCGGGATGCCAACAATCATCGGTAAATGCCGCCCCCTCCCAGCAGCACACATTGCATTGCACGGCATTTCCTGTCAGAGATTTCAGCAACCGCGCCTTGGAACGCACCGCTTTCCATTGATGAATTCTATCACCAATCGCGCGGCGGATGGAAAGTGGAATGAGTTCCTTCATGAGTCGACGGGAGTCGGGACTGCATCTCAATGCCGCGATTCCGTTCTGTCAATGTCGCGAAGACAATCCATCCACGGGAAAAAGCTGGAGCGCTGATTCCACCATGAAATCGATTTCCGTCATTATCCCGGCTTACAATGCAGAAGAAACGCTTGCTTCTGCCATCACCTCCTGTTTTTCACAAACCCTGCGGCCGACTGAGGTGATTGTGGTTGATGACGGAAGTTCGGATGGTACGTCGCGTGTTATTCAGGAGTTTGGAGATCGTGTCCGGGGGAAGAGGGTGGACAATGGGGGTGTCTCCCGGGCTAGGAATCTGGGTGCTGCGATGACCACCGGGGAATTCCTGGTTTTTCTGGATGCTGATGATGTGCTTTTACCTCAATCGCTCGAACTCTTAACCAAAGCCATGGATGGAGCTGGAGCGGTCTACGGCATGGTCATCGAGCAAGTGGCACCGCCAGGTTTGGCAAAGCTCAACGGCTTTGATTTTGCCGTGGGAGTCCCACCATTTCCTGCGGAGAGGAATTTTTGGCGGGGAGCGGTTATCACCCCTGGATCGGCTATGGTGCGGGCAGACCTCCATCGGACCATTGGTGGGTTTGTCTCAGGATATGAACCTCTTGAAGACCGCGACTACTGGATCAAGTGCGGGTTGCTGGCCCCAATGGCATTTCTCGATTCGATCGTCCTCGAAAAACGCTGGGCTCCTGCATCGCATGGCAGCCAACACGCAAAGCGGATATTTCGCGGCCAACGGGCTCAGCGGGATTTACGGAGTTGGTGTCAGAAGCGCGGAATTGATTGTTCATGGATGCCCTCGGACGATGAGATTCTTCAGCGGGCTCTTGATGAGAGTCTTTGGCGAAGAGAGTTTTCCATTTTGAAACCGCTGCGTCAGGTGGCGGACGGACTTGGAGTCCGCCATTGGAAATCGGAAATCCTTTCACGCCTTTTGATGCAACTCCCGCCGGATTGGATCACCGTTGAGCCTCGAGTTTGTATTGATTCACAGTCCTGAAGATGCCCCCTTATTTTTCTGTCATCACCCCCTCATTCAATCAGGGAAGTTTCATTGCCAAGTGTCTGCAATCCATCGTGGATCAGAGCGATGAGGACTATGAACACCTCATTTTTGACAATTGTTCAGATGATGAAACGGGGACTGTGGTGCAAGGTTTTCCACACGTGGTTTTCCGGTCCGAGCCCGATCGCGGACAGTCCGATGCCGTGAATAAGGGCTTCCTCGCTGCGCAGGGAGAGATTATTTGCTGGTTGAACAGTGATGACGCCTACCCTCCGGGTTTGTTTACCCGACTTCGGGAGTTATTTTTGGATGAAGATGTTGATGTCGTTTTCGGAGATGTGGAGCAGATCTCCTATGACGGGCGACCCCCGCTTCGTGCGGAAGCACGATTTGGTGAGCGTCTGGATCTGGTCCGATGGTGGAGCAGCAGGGCACGGCTTCATCAGCCCGCCATATTTTTCCGCAGGAAGGCACGTGAGGCAGCAGGTCTGCTTCGGCAGGATCTCCATTATGCGATGGACTATGAATATTGGTGGCGGATGTCCGAAAGGCACAGCTTCCACTATGTCCACGAGATGCTTGCCATTCAGCACCGCCAACCGGAATCGAAAACCATCCGCCAGTGGCATAAGGTTTACGAGGAACGCGAGAAAATCTTTTCTCCGTTTTACACGTTGATTTCTGACGGGAAGCCACGGGGATTGGAAATCGAAAAGCGGAGAGCCATGTCCGACAGGTATCTCATGGAAGCCTTTGCGTCTTGCTCGAATGCCCGGCCAGCCGTCCTGCAATTGGTTTGGAAGTCCCTGATGGAATGGCCCCTCTCAGCATTGAGTCTGAGGTGGTGCGGTGTGTTGCGACGTTGCCTCCTTCGGTGGAACTAGCGGCCCAATATTGCTGATTTTGTGATTTTTACCACTCTCACATTCTTGGTATTTCTTGGGCTCTTGTTGCCTCTGTATTGGGCTGTCCGAAGTGATCGCTTTCGCCATCCTCTTTTATTTGCAGCCAACTTTTTATTTTATGGCTGGTGGGATTGGAGGTTCATGGGGCTCCTGCTCTTTGTGGTCGTTATTTGTCACATTGGGGGTCTTGTTCTCGCAAGGTTTCATGGAAGCAGGAAGGCGACTATGTGTCTTTACCTCTTCTGCGGTATCCAGCTTCTTCTCCTTGCTTATTTCAAGTACACGGGATTTTTTATGGATCAACTCCTCGGAGTTGCCAAAGGCTTTGGTATTTCCCCCACATGGACGACCGTTAACATCATCCTCCCCGTTGGGATTAGTTTTTATATCTTTCAGGCGATTAGCTATCTTGTTGGGGTCTTCCGCGGGGTGGTCAAGCCGGAGGCTAATTTTATCAGGATGGGGGTCTATCTTGGATTTTTTCCCCACCTCGTCGCCGGGCCAATTATTCACGCCGCGAGCTTCCTCCCTCAGCTCTCCTCCAGGCGCCGCTTCGATTCCGGGGTCTTCCTGGAGGGATGGAGGAAATTTGCAATCGGTTTTCTCTACAAAAGTGTGTTCGCCGACAATTTGGCGGGACCAGTTGATGCGATTTTCCGTGATCCGGCGGCGTATTCCCCGATTTCCGTTTTTGGTGGATGCCTGGGATTCTACGGACAAATCTATTTTGATTTCGCGGGCTATTCGCTGATGGCAATAGGGGTTGCCAATATGTTTGGCTATTTTATCCCAGACAATTTCAACCACCCATACCGAGCGGCTTCGGTTGTTGACTTTTGGAGACGCTGGCACATTTCGCTTTCCACATGGCTGCGGGATTATCTCTACATTCCCCTCGGTGGAAATCGAGGACCCCGGTGGATGGTTTACCGAAACCTTTTCATCACCATGTTTCTGGGTGGACTTTGGCATGGGGCCAGTTGGAACTTTGTGGTGTGGGGTGTGCTGCACGGGATGGCATTATGTCTCAACCACGCATGGAATGAGTCTTCGTCCGCTGTGCGTCTTGCAGAAAGTCGCACGTTCAAGGTGTTCTCGTTATTGGCAACTCAAGCGTTTGTTTTTCTGTGTTGGGTCCCATTCCGCTCCCAGTCCTTTGCAGACACATTGCTGATATTTCAAAAGCTTGCGTCCCTGGCGGCCTCGACCTTGGAAGCCAGCAAGCCCTTTCCTTGGCTGCTGGCCCTGCTTCCGCTGATGGCTGACACGTTCCTTGTTGGACAGGGGCGTTGGGCGTGGAGATCCAATCCCGCATTTTATGTGGTGCTTGCTGTCAGTTTCCTTGTTGGTCTGCTTTTTATGCACATTGGCTTCGCGCCATTTATCTATTTTCAGTTTTGAGAGACTCCGATCTTCTTGTTGTCATTCCGACTCTGGCGCTCCTCGCTCTGGCATTTGTGAAACCCGGACCTCAGACGCCCCGCGTTGGGGTGGCCGCCATTGTCTGTGTGGCCATTTTTTCGGCATTTCTCGAGCTGCGGGCCATCCTTCCTGATTCCATGCTCTGGCCGACATCCGAAGTCGCAAGGAGGGTGAACTGGCTTCACGATCACCTGAGAAAATCAAAAGATTGGGACCTCCACCCGGTGATCATCATGGCGGGAAGCAGCGCAACCAATTATGGAGTGGACACGGACTTGCTGGAACGTTTGCTCAGAGAGAGGGGACTGCCTGCCACGGTGCTTTCGTTTTGCATGCCTGGAGCCAATCATCTGGAGCGGCTTTACATGATCGAATCATTTTTGACTGGATTAACCGCACAGGAACAAAATCAATTTGCGCAAGCCAACGTGATTTTCCTTGGGGAGATTTTTGATGCCTACGATCGAAACCCGCTTTACCGCATTGAAAAAGAGGCTTCGACGGAGCGGGCCGTCATGTTTTTGAATCCAAAAAATGCCTGGGAATCATGGTCGGCCTATCGGGTCCTTTTGAATGAAAATTCGAACCTACCGGATTGGAGCATGGCCTGGCTGCTTGGAGAACACGCGTTAATGAACCGCTTTGCGGTGGGGTCCTATTCGTCGATGCGGATTCCAAAATCAAAAAAACGCAAGACGGCGCCTTTTTTTCCTCTGGAAGGTGCGAAGAGCACATTCCGATATGAGGAGGCTGTGGCAACTCTTGAGAAATTTGAAGGAATTGCCCCCAAACAGAATGGGCTTTCACCAACCCATCCACAATGGGATGCCGTGTTTTCATACACCCGCGAGCGACTGGCATCCGTCGTTGATCACTATGGCTTTTACGCTCTTCCGACTTTGGAACCCTCACGAGCAAAGTATGTCCGGGCCTTCCGGCAATCGAAACCCGACGGAACGTTTGTCCTCCGGTCAGCAACCCCCCAGGAAATAAAGTCGCTCCTGAATTCCGGCTTTTGGTTTGATGGTGTTCATCCCACCGGAATCGGTGCAGAAAAATTCACCTCCCTGCTTGCCGTGGAACTGGACGAAGTCCTCAGGAAGGAAGTATCTCCATGAGCAACATTGTTCAAACGTTCCGAGTCGCCCATGCGTAAAGATCTCTGCATTCTTCTTTCGACGTGTCGCCGGTATTTGCCAGTAGCCGCGTTCACCCGAAGGGTCATTGAGCAATGGTGGGAGCCGCGGCCACCAGTTTTTCTCTGCGGGGTGGAAGCCTCCGATGCACTGCCCTTGCGAGATGATTCTGCTGATTGGATGGCGGTCACGCTTTCGGCAGTGGAAGATTTGCAGAGTCAGGGATTCGTGTGGGCATACCTCATTCTTGATGACCATCCCCCGATGGGGCCATGCGATGCCAGGCTCCTTAACACAATACTCCCCAACCAAGCCATGGAACTTGATGCAATGATGATCGGGCTTCTGGGCTGGGGTCAGCGGAGACCCATGGAAGGCACCGACCTCGGCAAATCATGGGATCATCTCTCCCACAATGCGGCGACCTACCGATGGAAATTTTCACTGCATCCTGCGCTTTGGAATCTGGAAAAGCTGGCAACGCTTCTGCACACGCGGAAGGCCCACTATCCCGCTTCCGAACACACCCCCTGGAATTTTGAGCGCCACCGTGACGAGCCAGGAGGGCCGCTTCCACAGGCGCTCCTGGAGGCGACCTACCGGGTTCATGGGGTACAAAGCACGGGAATGGGATGGAGGGATATCGTTCGTGATTTGGGCCTCTTCGGATTTGATGGGTACCGATATTTATTGAGAAAGCTTCGTGGCCAAGCCGCACGAGACGCCTTTGATCGCACCGGCCTCTGGCTGTATTTCTATTACCGGGGACCCTACCCGCTCTTCTGGAGCGGCACCATGCGGCAGGGAAAACCTTCGAAGGAGTTTGGCGATTTCCTCCGGTGGACTGGCCGCAAACGTATGGCGTCAGATTGGGCGAAGGTGGTTCGAGAACTGGAGGGCCTCTCATGATTTCCTCTTTGAGATCGACCGCGCGCCGGTGTCTTGCCTCTGTTGGCAGGGAGATCCTTTCACCACTCGCGTTTCATTTGGTAAAACGTCCACAAGGACCAGAAATCCCGGTTAGTGTTCACATGCTCGTCTCCTCTCGAACATGGCACGCCGGCCTGCTTGCGGCGATCAGCTTTGAACATTCCACGGGACGCCGATGGCCGCTTGTTATCCATGATGACGGCTCCGTCTCATCCGCTCAAAGACAAAAAATCGAGCAGGTCCTGCCAGGGGTCAGGTTTATTCCGCGCGCGGATGCCGACCGGGAAACAAATGGTGTTCTCGCCGAGTATGCCACCTGCCTCGCCCATCGGGGCCGGCATAATCTCTTCCTCAAATTCTTTGATGCCGCTCCATTTGCCCCCCACGATCGTTTTATTGTCCTGGATTCCGATGTCATTTTTTTCAAGCAACCAACGGAGATTTTGGAATGGGCTGAGAGCGGGGCCTCCTCATGTCTCTACAATGAGGACACCCGCGAAAAGTTCTGTATTCCCAGGGAAGAAATCGAAAAAGTGCTCCCTGTCACTTTGCTTCCCCGGTTCAACAGTGGCCTCGTTCTTATGCAAAAACGGGCCATTGATCTTGACCTGGCGAGCCGCCTTCTGAGCGCCTTCGAAACCACCGCTCACGCCCCTCAATTTTTTGAACAAACCCTGTATGCGCTCATGGCCTCCACCAACCCGGGAGGCGGGGCGCCGCTCCCTCGAACCTACAATATCTCATGGGGCTATTGGCGGGATCGTGGCAGTATTTGCCGTCATTATGTCGGTGAGTTTAAACACGATCTTCTTTACATTGAGGGCGCTCCGCTTCTCCTGATGGGCATGTTGACAAATTCCATGAAATGAATCATTTTGATTCACAAATGGAAATCGCAACCGTCCGGGATCTGAGAACGTCCTTCCCCAGAATTGAGAAAATTTTGGAGTCCGGGGAGTCGGTTGAGATCCGCAAGCGCAACAAGGTCGTTGCCATTCTGAC
>JBGTAR010000043.1:0-8968 GCA_041749815.1 Terrimicrobiaceae bacterium | reverse complement strand
CGAGGAAATCATTGATGCCATCCAACAACACCACGGCAATTCCACGGTCGCGTTCTTTTATCAGCGCGCTCTCCAGCAACAGCAGGATGCCCGCGTCGGAGGCAAGATCATGAATATGCGCCCCGAGGACGTTCCAGAAGTCCGCGAGGAAAGTTTCCGATATCCTGGCCCCAAACCAAGCACCAAGGAATCAGCCATTATCAGCCTCGCTGACAGCATCGAAAGTGCTTCCCGATCCCTTGAACGTCCCACACCCCAGAGGATCGATGATTTGGTTTCCTCCATCATCCAGGAGAGACTCAGCGACGGTCAACTCAACGATGCCCCTCTGACCCTCGCAGATTTGAGACAAATCGCAGAGAGCTTCAAGAACAGCCTGGTGAACATGCTGCATGCCCGCCCCGCCTATCCAAAACGCGAGGAAAAAGTCGCCACCGCCGAGAGAAAAACTGCCAGACCCGCAGCGTGACCTCTTCCAAGGCCATTGCCCCCTTGGCCAAGCCCATCCCGGCTTTTGTTCTTCGAAACAGGCAACGCAAAGTTCCCTTCCAAACTCAATGGATCACTGACGTTGTGCTTGCAGCGATCCCGGATTGCCTTCTCGCAGCACGATTGAGGTCCCCCCTGCCGCATTTGGCAACCATCGAGGCCACGCTCATTTCCGACGCTCAAATCGCCACAACCCATGCGGATTTTTTTCAAGACCCCACCCCAACGGACGTCATCACTTTTGACCATGGAGAAATCCTCATTGGCGCCGGCACCGTCTCCGCCCAAGCTCCCCAATTTGATCACACCCCCTCCGAAGAAGCCGCCCTCTGCATCATCCACGGAATTCTTCACCTCGGAGGCTGGATGGACCAATCCAATAAAAACGCCACAGCCATGGCTTGCGAACAGAATAAGATTTTCACTCGTGCCGTGAGTCAAATGCAGAAGGCTTGAGTTAGCCCCCCCAGCACGAAGCGCTGATGGGCGATTATTGGTTTTTTGACCAAAAAATCAGGGGTCCCCTGATAGAAGCTGTGAAATAAATAGGAGAAGGCGTGTTGCTGATGAGCCGCCATCCCCCCACCCCATGGCTGACACATTTTTGCCGTGTAAAAAATTTTACGTTCTCCCCGGACCTCTGCTACATTTCCAAGATTCATGATCAACCCAAACCATGCCATCGCAACCCGGGACATCGCTCTTGCCTGGCGAACGTGCCTTGGGGGCTGGAAGCCGCAGACCCCAATCACACTGATTGCCGCATCCCAGTCCGATCCAGCTTGGCAGGGCTGGTTGGAATCCATATGGAATCCTGTGCTTCTTCCGGCGACGGCCTCCGTCCACGAAGCCGCCATCACGGGTCGCGCCAGGGCATTGGCTGCTCAGGATCGCAAGATTTCCCAAGACCTGCCCGCCTTCCAGTCCTTGGGAAGCCAGAGGGTTGGCCGGGCCTTCTGCGAACGGTTTTCGCGCACCACTGGAGACAAACTTTGGCGTGGCTATTTGGACCTCCTGGACAGCAAAAAAACCAGCGGTCACATGATTGTGTGCGTGGCAACGCGTGCCGCACGATTTCATTTTTCGCCCACCATGGCCGCACTTCTCCTTCTGGCCGTTGAGACACACGCCAGCGGCATGCGATTCACCTCACCCCAATTTGCACGGCTCATGGAAGAGGCCATGGCGGACATGCCTGCTCAATTTCTCAAAAGCGCGTGATGGGTGCTCAAACCGAAGAACTCCCCTCCCAGGATGTCGAGGAATCCACTTCCCTGGACATGCCATGGAATGTGGTCGTTCATAATGACCCGGTCAATCTCATGAGCTACGTCACCCACGTGTTTCGGTTGGTTTTTGGCTACACCAATGAAAAAGCACGGCGTCACATGATGGAAGTCCACAAAAATGGCCGCTCCATCGTCTGGAGTGGTCCCCGCGAACGTGCGGAACTGTACGTCCAGCAGCTTCATGGTCATTTGTTGCTGGCAACCATCGAACAAACGTGACCTTTGCTCAAACCACAGATGGGACATTTGCAGTCCGTAAGATTCCCGAGCCCTTTCTGGAAATGCTGAAGGCGATACCCCGCTGGAACGATTCTTCCGGACCAGAAGCGGAAGCCAGATTTTACCCTCCCCCCGCTGACAATGACGCCGATCTTCTCGATGATTGGAAAGCCCATGTGCAGCCCGGTCTCTATGATATTTTCCTGGACTCCCGAAGCACCGTTCTGGCCGACCTCGCCACCATCACCGGCAAGACTGGAAATTTTTCATTAGATATCCCGATCCAACATGCTCCGGCCTGGCTCAATGCCCTGAATCAAGCCCGCCTGGCCATTGCTGCAACTTACGACTTCACCGAAAAGGAACTCTCAAAGCCCGCACCTGCCAAACTCACAACGGCCCGGCAGATTGCGCGCTTGGAAATGGATTTTTTTGCAGCCATTCAGGAATGGATCATTGATGGTCTGGAAGACGCCCCCCCTCCGGAACCAGAAGACCCGGCAGACCAGGACTAGCCCTGATCATGGAACACTGTCAGGCTATCCTCGTGCGTAAATCCCGGTGGTCTGAGTCCAGCCTCCTCATCACTTGGGTGACCGATACGTTCGGCACACTCAAAACCTCCGCACGCGGAGCCCTTCGCCCAGGCAGCCCGTTCGCGGGCAAAGTGGACCTCTTCCACGAAGCCGAAATCACCTTCACCCTCTCCCGCTCCTCCTCCCTGCATTCCCTGCGCGAAATCTCCCTCACCAAGCCTTTCGATGCGCGGCGAGCCACCTACCAAACCGTTGCTCTCGCCTCCTACTTCTCCGAGCTTTGCTCCGCCGTGACTCCACCGATGCAGCCCGCTCAGGACCTCCACAACCTGCTCGCCCGGGCTCTCAGCCACCTCGCCGCCTCCCCCCCCACCCGCAAAGCCTTCGACCACTTCGAGAAAGAAACCGCCCGACTCCTCGGCATCCTCGACCAAAGCGGCAAAACCACTCCCCCCAGCGCGCTGACCCAACTCTGCGGCAAACTGCCCCCCAGCCGCCAAACCGCCCTCGCAGCCTGCCCCCTATAACCTAAATACAGGAATAAAATCTCGCGCAAAGACGCAGAGAAGAGGAGGTTATGACAAATTGAGCCAACATCTTCCAGGTGACTGGTGATTTTGTTCCAACTCTCTGCGACTCAGCGACTCTGCGGGAGTTTTTCTTCTTCTATTTTCCGTTTTAGCACCGTTTCAGCGCTGCGGGGTCGGCCGCTTGAACGGGAGATCGATTCGGCTTGGCAGCGGAGGGGGAAGGATGCGAGAAAAGGAGCTTCATGTGGGAATACCTTGATTACCTCACCAGTCCCGAGTTTCGGTTTGGGGATTTTTTGGTTCCTTGGGGAATGGTGGTTTCAGCTTTGGGATTTTTGGCGGCTTGGGCGGTGTCAGCTGTGATGGAGCGTTTTGGGTGGAGTCGGCTCGTTTGGAATTTTCCGCTCTTCTTTGTCGCTTTAGCGATTGTCTTTGGGTGTTTGACCGGATTGATTTTAGCTCCATGACCTCCGGATTTTTCAAAAAGGGCATCACATTGTTGGTGGTCGTTCTGGCGGTAGTTCTGTCGCTCTTGATGTACTGGCGGTATTCGACAAAGCCATGGACCCGCGACGCCCAGGTGCAGGCCAATGTGGTGGGCATTGCCCCCCGTGTCGAGGGACCTGTCATCAGTATCCCTGTAGTGGACAATCAAACCGTCAAGAAGGGTGACCTACTTTTCGAGATTGATCCATCAACTTATCTGGCTGCGAGAGACGAGGCGGACGCGACGTTGAAGCAAAAACAGGCCTCACAGATTCAAGCCAAGCAGGAGTTGGACCGTCAGACCACGCTCTACGAACAAAAGGTCACAGACATTCGTGATCTTCAGAATGCCCAGGACTCCTTTTTGGCCTCAACCGCCGATGTGGCAGCTGCGCAGGCCCAGTTGGCGACCGCAGAGTTGAATCTTGGATTCACCAAAGCTTTTGCTCCTGTGGACGGCTACCTCACGAATGTGAACACCAGCGTTGGCACGTATGTGGCGGCGGGACAACAATTGTTGGCTTTGGTTGACGGCTCTTCATTCTGGATCGCTGCGAACTTCAAGGAGACCCAGCTGCATCAGATCACCGAGGGCGACACGGCCACGGTTCGGCTCATGGGTTATGGGGATTCCCCTTTTGAAGGAACGGTGCAGGGAGTGGCTTGGGGGATTTTTCAGTCAGATGGCTCAACGGTGGATTTGCTGCCAGATGTGAGTCAGACCATTGACTGGGTCAGGTTGCCCAATCGATTTCCGGTGAGAGTTCAAGTCACTGGAACCCCACCGGTTCCCCTCCGGATCGGCCAAACCGCCTCGGTGGCCATCAGGGAAGCAGAGAAGTAGGTCGTTCGCTTCTCAGCGGGGCAGATGCGGCTTGCAGTACTCTTTTCCATCAGGAGCCACTCGAAAGTCAGCGTTGGGGTGACTCACCTCGGTGATTCCACAAGCTTCACAACGATGAAGGGTTTCTGTGGAGGACGGGCCCTGACGTTTGGGTTTGGGGATTTTGGAGAGGACTTGACCGGACCTCAAGAGCGCCAGCATTTGTGGTCCGAAGAAAAGGAGGTAATTGCCAAGGCAGATAAGAATCATGGCTTTGACCCCCAGGGGCCCGGTCACAAAAAGCAGTCCCAATGGAAAAATAATGCTGATCAGGGCCACCCACTTCAACTTGACGGGGAAGAACAGCAGGAGAACCTCCTGATCTGGTGCCAGTGTGGCGATTGCGAGGAGAAGAGATAGGACAAGGAGGTAATTGCCACCCGAGATACCGAAGAGGAACGCAGCGAGTGTGCATCCGAACACACCAATAAAATAATACGCGTTCAGCCGAAACGTGCCCCAGATCGACTCGAGCGTTTCCCCAACCCACCATGTGAACATGAGGTAAAACAGAATCCACAGAGGGCTGGAGGTATTGGGCAGAAAGATCCATGTGACCAACCGCCAGATCTCCCCGTTGAGGATCGCGGCACGATTCAATTCCAGCAATTGCGCATATCCCGGGCTTGTGAGAAGAAGAAGGTAGACGAGGGCATTCAGCGCCACGATGTAGCGCATGAGATGCTGGATGGCAAAACGACCCAGCACACGTTCGGATTTTTCCAAAAAATTCATGACCGGGAAGAATGACCCAGCTCAGGCTCTTGTGCCACGATTTTCGGGCTGAATATTTTTTCGAATCCTCGCGAGATAAAATCCAGCACCCACCAGACCCCACAGAAGGTAGACAAACATTCCTGAGATGGAGATGAGCATCCCCTTGCCACGGGGCAGACCGCAGAGTTCAGCAAGAAGCTCTTCAAAGAGAGCTTCGCGGACACCCATGCCATTCAAACTGATCGGCAGCGAGGAGATGGCGGTGATGAGTGGCATGATGGATGTCATATCCCAGAAACTGACCTCTGTCGTGAAGGCTCTCGCGGCAAAGCAGAAGGCAAAAAAGTAGGCAAACAGCATGGGAATCGTATAAAACGCACCTAGCAGGGCCTCGCGCCGGTTTTCGATGCAGAGTTGCCAGAGGGTGGAAAGTTTGACGATGTGTTTATGGAAGGGAAACCTGCGTGGCAACCGAAGCACGAGATGCCTACTCGTCAGGATGAAGGAGGCCACCAGACCGGCCAGCATCACAAAAAGGGTGATGGCAAACCACTTCATCAGGTGTCCCACGGCAAAGCTTTGTGCAAACCAATCACTGCGCCCCCAGGCAAAAGCCAGCCCAAGAATCACAAGCACAAGCACGGCCAGCAGGCGGTCGATGGCAACGCTCAAAAACCCTGCCGTCTTGTGTTCCGGGTGGTCGCGCATGAGATAAAGAACCCGCACGAGGTCTCCGCCGGTTGTGCCGGGAAGGAATTGGTTAAAAAAGGCGCCAATAAAAAACAGGCTGGTGACCTCCCGTAGTTTGACCTCCACGTGGAGCATTTTCAGAAAAAGATGCCATCGCAGGATCCCAAAAAACTCGCACACACCAGCTGAGGCAATGGCTGCAATCATCCACCGCCAGTCGGCATCTTCCAGAGCCTCCCACATTTTTTCCCGTCGCTCGCCATCATGAAACAACCACCACAACAAACCGATCGTGACAAGGGCCTGCAAGACCGTCGCCGCGTGGCGCAGAAAGCGGGATTTGGCTGGGTTTCTATGGCTCTCCGGCGGTACCAGGGAAGGTGGTGACGTCATGGATAGGAGCATCTAAGCTGGAGACCCGCTCGTTGGCAATGCGGCAAAATGGTTCCAGGTATCGGGAGATTTATCTTGGAAAGATTCGACGAGAGGCCAGGAGTGCGGCAAGTTTTCCGTGTGAATATCATTATCTTGGGGGCTGGGGAAATTGGTCTGCACATGGCTGGTCTGCTTTGTGAATTGGATCACAATGTGTCCTTGATCGAAAAAGACGAGCTGGTCGCGGCTGAGGCGAATGACAAATTGGATGCCCGGATTGTGGAAGGCAATGGAGCCTCGGTGAGCATGCTTGAAGAGGCCGGAGTTTCCGAGTGCGATACGTTTTTTGGACTTTCCAGCAGTGGATCGACCAACATCGTCGCAGCCTCCCTGGCGAAAGCGCTCGGTGCAAAAACCGCGGTGTGCCGGGTTCATCCGGATGTGCAGCAGGAGCAATGGCTTTTTGACTTTCGAGCCAGGTTTGACGTGGACCATCTCTTTAGTTCCGAGCGCTTGGCTGCGGTGGAGTTGGCAAAATTCATCAGGAACCCTGACTGTCTGGTTGTCGAAGAAATTGCCCGTGGCCGTATTGAGCTTCAGCAAACGCTTCTACCACCCGGAAGCCTCGGGGTGGGAAAATCCCTCAAACAGTTAAAACTTCCTGAACGCGTGCGTGTGGGGTCGATTCAACGCAATGGCCAGTCCATCATTCCGGATGGTGACGAGATTTTGCAGGCCGGGGATGTGGTCACTCTTTTTGGTGCTTCCCGGGCCCTGGAAGAACTCGCCCCCATTTTTCGTGCCACCCGGCGTGAGAACGAAGAGGTGCGTGTCGTGATCTTCGGCGGAGGCGGATATGGCTTTGCCCTCGCGCAAATGCTTGAGGGGAGCGACCGGTTCCGAACCCGGATTTTTGAAAGAGACCCCAAGCGGTGTGCGTTTTTGTCGAGTGTTCTACAGCGCACCACGTTGATCAATGCGGATGCAACTTCAGCAAACCAACTTCGGGAAGAGCAAGTGGGGGATGCCGATTTTTTTGTGGGTGCCACGGCGGATGATGAAGACAATGTGATGACCTGCCTGCAAGCCAGACACCTGGGCGTCAAACACGGCCTGACGCTTGTCCACCGCGCTGACTATGCGGATGCGGTGATGCGGGCGGGGCCGCAGTTGGGAATTCTGGGGGCGATCAGCCCGCGGGTGGCCACTGGGCGCGATCTGATTCGTTTTGCCACTTCAGACAAACTCCACAGCCTGCTGACATTGGAGGGGGGCGTCGAGGTCGTTGAGTTTTCCATCCGTCCCGGAAGCCGACTGGCTGGCAAAAAAGTCACCGAGATCGAGTGGCCCAAAGGGTGCGGCCTTGTGTCCCTCACCCACGGTTCCTCCGCCACCGTGCCCGCGGCCGGTGATTCCCTGGCTGTCGGAGATGTGGTTGCCGCCATGGTCGCCCCGGGCTCGAAGAAAAAGCTGGGAGCCTTGATCGATTGACCCACAGCCTCCAGCCGGGGTTCGGGCTCACGATCTGCCCAATGACGAATCAGTTTTGTCTGCTTGTGAGGGTTCGGGCTCGATATGAACGGTCACGTCACTGAGATGGAACTCGGAGGCCTGCAGTTTGCTTTTGACCACGTGAGAAATGTTATGACCTTCGTGGACAGAGAGCTTGCCTGACACCCGGACATGAAGATCGGCAATGCGGGTCAGGCCCGTTTTGCGAACGCGGACTTTTTCGATGCTGGTGACCCCCTCCACCGTCTTGGCAATGGCGCTGATTTTTGCGCGGATGGACTCGGGTTCCTGTTTATCCAAGGCTTCGCCCAGAGCGACCATGAGCATTCGCAGGCCGTTGTAGATGATGATTCCGCACGAGAAAAGAGCGGCCCAATCATCGGCTTGCGCCCAAGCGGGTCCGCCCAGCAAGGCGATCCCGATCCCGATGAGGGCAGCGAGGGAGGTAATGGCATCGGATCGGTGATGCCATGCGTCGGCGGCGAGAGCGTTGCTTCCGATGGACCTTCCTTTCCAGAGCGACAAACGAAAGAGCCCTTCTTTGAATGCGATCGTGAGGAGAAGGATGATCAAGGTGAAGGGTTTTGGCAGGTCGGAGGCCAGGGGCTCCGTGCCGAGGGATCCAAGAATTTCCCAAATGCTGTGAAATCCCAGCAGCCCTCCCGCCCCGATCAGTAAAAGTGCTCCGGCTCCGGCAGCAAGGGACTCCATTTTTCCATGTCCGTACGGATGTTCCTGATCCGGCGGGCGTTCGGCATATTTCAAGGCGGCCCACATCATTCCCGAACCAAATACATCCAGTGTGGACTCCAGCCCATCCGCCATGAGGGCACTCGAGTTACCAAAAACACCTCCCAGGAATTTGACGGCGGCCAGAAAAATGTTGAGAAGGATCCCCGCAAAAATTAGACGCCGACCTTCCGCAAATGAGCCACCAAGCGAGTTCATGGTCGAAGTACCCTGAGTCAACACGGGCTGTTGTGTCAACTCCGGCACTCCAAAAGGAGCTTCGAAGAACCCGGAAAATTATTGTGCTCAAAATGGAACCACGAATATCCCCGAAACGAATTGCTCTTTCTGGCGTGCGTGTGCACTCTTGTTGAGTAATCCTCAAACATCTATGCAACTCGGAATGATCGGACTCGGACGGATGGGAGCGAACATGGTTCGTCGTCTCATAAAACAAGGCCACGAATGTGTGGTCTTTGACGCAAACCCCAAGGCTGTGGAGGCTCTGGTGGC
>JBGTAR010000042.1:0-11581 GCA_041749815.1 Terrimicrobiaceae bacterium | reverse complement strand
AAAAACATTTTCAGCAAAAGCCACCGACGTCAAACGCGACTGGTGGGTGATCGATGCCGCAGGGCAACACCTTGGCCACGTGGCCGTCAAAGCCGCAAACCTTCTGCGCGGCAAAAATAAAGCCATCTTCACTCCCCATGTTGATACCGGGGATTTTGTGATTGTCATCAATGCCGAGCAGGTTCAAGTCGGCGGCAAAAAAAACATCCAGAAGGTTTACACCAGTTTCTCCGGTTATGTGGGCGGTCATAAATCCGAGACGTTCCAAGCCCGCAAGGCCCGCCGTCCGGAATTGCTCATCGAACGCGCTGTGAAAGGAATGATTCCCCACAACCGCCTCGGCAGCACCGTTTATCGCAAACTCAAAGTTTATCGCGGCACCGAACATCCCCACACCGCTCAAAATCCGAAAACCATCTGATTTCTTTTCCTATGACCGCCACAGAAAACATCATCGCCTCCGGCCGCCGCAAAACCGCTGTTGCCAGCATCCGCATGCAGCCCGGAACAGGAAACATCAAAGTCAACGGCAAGGATTTCATCGATTACTTCCCAAGCCTTTCCATGCAGAACACGATCCTCCGCCCGCTGGAAATCGCCAATGCGATCCATGGCTTTGATATCGAGGTCAAGGCCTCCGGCGGTGGAATCAACGGCCAAGCCGGTGCCCTTCGTCTGGCCTTGAGCCGCGCCCTCATTCAGTCCGATGAAAACCTTCGTGTGCCCCTGCGCGCCGAGGGTCTGGTCACACGTGACCCAAGAATGAAAGAGCGCAAAAAATCCGGCCAACCCGGAGCCCGCAAACGCTTCCAATTCTCCAAACGCTAAGACTTGTCTCTTACGTAGAGGAGCATGGAACATGTTTCTCTTGGGATCCATCGCCTCCACGGCATATAACTCGTTTCAGCCTGTGGAATGAGCGATCCATGGACAGCTCACTTATTGAGGACCATGACGCGAAGAAATCCAGTGCGGTGAGAGCCTGTTCTTGAAATCCGAATTTTATGGTGCCGGGGAACGTTGAATTTTCCCGCTTTTCAGCCGGAAACTTTCAGCAAAAAATCCCGGGCAAACGGGTCTCCTTCGTCGGCCAGTTCGCGTAGAAATCTCACGCCGGTCTCGCGAACGATGGGGTCATCGTGATGCGCCGCAGCATCAGCGACTTTTGGATTCAAAAACCGGGAGAGCATTTCCAGGGCTTCGGCTTGGGTCGCGCCTGGCAGCCGCTCCAGATAGATTGCCTCCGCTTTCCCCTCTAGAAATTGAATATCATAGGTGTCCTTCGCCCGCCCGGTGTCCTGCTTGGTAAGCAACAAGTCAACCACATCCGGCAGACGGGTGCCGTCATCCTGCGGGGTCGCGCGACCCCAGATGTTCTCGAATTCCGAAATTTCCGTGTCGTTCGGGCGCCGAAAAATGTCAAGTGGCCGATCCAGACCAGATATTCTGACCACGCCATCATGACCGATAATATTTGGGACCTCCATCTCTTTGACGGGAGAGAAAGAACCGATGTCCAGGACACCCAGTTCGGGTGAGTTCTGCAGCACCGCCAATAATGCCGAACACCAAAGGTCAGAGGATTCCATCGGCTCAAGCCAAACATCCAGATCATGGGTGTTTCGGCTTAAACCATGAGAGATGACTGCCACCCCGCCCAAGGTCACTACGCGATGGCGCGAGGCCAGTTGACGAACTATCTCGTCGGCAGTTTGTTTTTTTCGCACCTTATCATGTCCTCCTTGATCCGGTCCGAGATATAAAGGGCATCGGCGACTGAGTGGACGCCACCGGGAAGCCATGGCTCGGAATTGTCAGGAATGCGCCGAACCTCAGGATTTCTGGTTCTCCCGGACATCCGGCGAAAAACCTCCCTCGCCTTCATGCGCGAATAGAGCTCCTTCTGCCTCTCCACGTTGGGACGGTATTGCTTCACTGTAGGCGTGTTATATCATGGCGTTCTCAGATGCAAAGCCGGGAAATACGTCTTGAACCGACCTTCATCGGCTGTCGCGAGTGGCCACCCCATGATGAGGGCATGCGCACCGATGAAAAAATCAGGGAGAGGCATGGCAGGTGCATCTTTTCCCGACTCTGCCTTTCGGCGAATCCGATAACGCTGATAAGCAAGCGCACAGCTCTCTGAGGCTGCGCTTGGAACATCAAGCACGGCAACTCCCCAGCTTCGGATTCGATCAGCCACAGTTTTGGGTTGAGCATCCCCAACACACACCTCAGCCAGGCTAACCGCATTGATGGCTGCCCCATCACCGGAGACACCCTCTGCAATCAGGTTTTTTGCCCAGAGACAATACCTGGAGTTCGAGTCGGAGGCATAAATCAGAACAATTGTGTCCAACAGAATCATGGCTCACGTGTCAGTTCACGAAGCGCCGCCCAATCCATCTTTGGTTTAAGAGGCGCGCCATCAATAGCCCGCAGGCAATCAGCGCGGTTTAATCGGGCTTTGGGTTCAGGCCGAGCCAGGCGCAGAAGTACGAAGTGACCATCCCCCTGCCTTTGGATATCAAAAACATCCCCCGGGTTGGCTATTGGTAATACGATTCGTTTTTTGCTATCAGCAGTCGAAACCATGGTGGGATTATCCCACGAGATAAAAACGAAGTCAATCGAGATGCTTTGAAATAGTATAATGAAAACAGGGCGGAGCTTTCGCTCCGCCCTGTGGTTGAAATCATTCCCACCAAGTTGCCCGGTGGGTGAGGTGCTATCTCAGTTTATTCGGCCAGCGTAGAAATGAGACGGATGAATTCTTTGCCTCCGATGCCGATGGGCACACTGTATTTGCGGCGTTCGGTGCCGGTTGGCACTCCGTCCTGACTCACACCATCCGTGGTGCTGGTGACATCCGTTGTGGAAAATGCCACAGTCAGGTCGGAGGTTGCAACCCCCACAATCGTCAGACTCGGGTCGTCGGTCCGCACGATGGCAGTGAGGGTAAGATTCGCACCTTCCACCTCCACCACGGGAGCTTCCCCGGCTTCCAGAGGCCCGGAGGCACCCCCAATCGCATAGGCTTCGACCAATTCAGGCGTTGGAGGCAAACCACCGCTCCAAAAAGCGAATGTCGCAGTGTCCTGCTCAATGTTGATCGCCAGATCTGCCGTCCCAGTCCCGCCTCCGTTAGTCGCAGAAATTTGAACAATCACACCAGTGGACACGCCAGTTGGAATACCAGAGATAATTCCTGTTTCTTCATTGAGCACCAGCCCGTCTGGAAGAGCTCCGCTACCGTAGGAAGTCGGAGATCCACTAGCAATGATTTGGTAAGGCGTGATCGGCGAACCAACAATTCCAGTGATAACGAGATCACCAGAGATGACTGGTTCTCCAATCCCCCGCAGGCTTGCGATGAAGGCGTCGTTTTCAATGTTGTTTCCGAGTCCGAGGGTTGCCGACTGAGTCACAACTCCCGTGCCATTAAAATCGGCCAGAGAGGAGGTAGTGTTCGCCGCCGCCGCTTCCGAGCCTACACCCAAGAGTTTGGGCCCTGTGGCCAAGGTGAAGAGAACCCCCTCAGTTCCAACACCAAACGTGTGAATAGCTTCTGCCAGTCCGTTCAATCCCGAGTCAGCAGCCTTGATCATCACCATATCTGATCCAGCGATATCAAAGCTTCCTGATGCCGTGAAATACGTCAAGTTCGTAAGTTGAATTGTGATAACCCCGTCAGAGGTGTCGATGTCCTCGGTCACCGTGTCATCCGTGGTCAACACAATCAGTGTGCCGGCGGGCACGCTCTGCCAAAGCGCAACGTCTTCAAACACGAAACGTCCTCCCGCATCGCCGGTCATGTTCGTAGAGAAGTCTTTCAGGATCATTCCAACCATATTGAGATTTGGCTCAATCGTGAGGAGCTCCAAGCTGTCAGGATTTCCATTGCCTCCGTTTTGCAATTCATTGATGACAACATTTGGAACTGTAAATTGTGCATCCAGAAGAGTGATTTCCGCTTCTGCATCTGCATAGCCGGCCGCAGTGGCGGTGATGGTCACCACACGATTTCCTGCCACAACCCCGTCGTCCACCGGTGTGAATGAGAAGGTTGCAGAAGATTCGTCCTGATTGATCTGCACGCTGGCTGGGATCGTGATGGCCGAGCCGGGCGCAGCGACCAAATTGATCGTGAGGTTTGAGGATGCAGGACTCGTGAGGCTTATGGTGACGGCATCTGTCTGCTCACCCGCATCTTCGCGCACAATGACAGAGGCTGTCGCCACCGTGAGGGAGATTGACTCCACACCTCGCAAGCTCGAGATAAAATTCGCATTACCAGCATTATGAGGAATTCCGGTCGCTGGTGGGGAGGTGAGCAAGGTCACGCCATTACCGCTGAAGTCAGCAAGTATTCCGTTCTCATTGGTCACAACTTGAAAGCCCCCGGAAGAAGCTCCTGTTAACTTTGGAAATGGGGCTGCAAGGAGTTGGTTTGGCGGAAAAAGATCGAAACCAATAGTATGGATCGCACCGGCATGTCCTACCGTATCAGAGCCCGCAGCCTTGATCTGAACAACGTCAGCATTCCCAACATTGAAACCCCCTGTCTCGGCGAAAAGTGCTGTGTTGCCCAAATTGGCGCGAAGGACAAAATCGGTCGCGTCCAGATCCTCCACGCCACTGGCTTGGTCGGTCAGGACAATCAATGTTCCGGCAGGCACCGCAGCCCATGTGGAAGAGGTTTCAAAGGTAAAATTACCCCCACTATCATTGTCACCGCTGCCTGAATAATCCTTCAAGATCATCCCTTGCAAATCAACAAGGGAACCTGGGGTACCGTCGCCGACCACAAGCAACTCCACCACATCCGTCGTGTTGTTGTTGATAACCTTGTTGATAACCACTGAAGGGGCATCGTAGTCAACGTCGTTCACATTGATCAGCGTTTGACCGAACTCATAGCCCGTCGCTTCTGCAGTGATCTGAACCGATTGCGTTCCATCGGTGATACTATCAAGAGGAGCTTGGAAGTTGAAATCCACTGACACGAACCCAGCAGGAATTGTTACAGTCGTTGATGAACTAAAACCGGGCGTGTTACCCTCCAAAAGGAGTTCCGTTGCATCCGCACTGGTGATGGTGACGTCGAGGTCCTCGCCAAGAGAGGCAGGAATGGTCACGGTGCCAGTTGCCGATCCTCCCTCATCAACGGTTCCTGCGGATGAGGTCACAGAAATCACTGGCAGGGTGGAGGAGAACAATTCAAAATTGTCGATTCTCCAACGAGATGATCCAGATGTTGTTACAGCAACAGAATGAAAAGCCAAATACACTCCGCTCAGACCACCAGCTTCCGGTGGAAGAGTCACCGCACCGGTGGACGTGAACTCCGTGGAGCTTTGGTCCACAGTTGCAGGTCGTGTGAATGGAACAACCAGCCAGTTTGCCGCGTTCGGATTTCCAGATCCCGAATAATTCGCGGAAATTTTCAGTTCAACCTCATTCTCGATTCCGGCGAAAGCCCTTTGGAGATCAAACTGAGCAATTAAGTTGACTCCGCTCGGAAAGTCAAAAGGGCCAAGAATCAACCAATCATCGGTTGATTCATTTCCACCAAAGCTGTTGATTTCCCAAAAGGAATTTGCTGGTGAAGAGGTCGAAAGACGGGTCCAGTCTTTGGTGGAAGCTGCGCTGTAGGTGAACCATCCTCCTTCGCTTGTTTCAAATGTCTCCGGCCCATAAGGAAATGAAATCGGCCCCAACAAACGCCAGGTGGTTGCAGCCATCCCTTCAGCAGTTGTCACGGTAACGGGGCCAGTGACCGCTCCCGCGGGCACTGTGCACAGGATCTCTGTCGCAGAACTTGAGGAGACCGATGCACTCGCTGTTCCTGTTGACGTTGTGAAGGTCACCGAGATTGGGGAAGACAGATTGGTTCCTGAAATGGTAACTGCATCACCGACAACCCCGGCATCAGGAGAGATGGAGCTAATCGTTGGAACAGTGGATGCGGGGCCGAAATCAGTGATTGTAATATCGTCGATATTCGCTCGCTGATTGCTGCTACTAGTTGCATCCGTGCGGATTCGAATTCTTCCCGGACCGGATTCATTGATGTCTACAGAGAAGGGTTGCACGGTTGAAGTCGCTGTGAATGTTCCGGCAAACGCCCAAAATGAACCACCGTCCGTGCTGTATTCAACAATCCACTCCACTTGAGGATCGGTGCCGTAGGCGCGATATTGGAAGCTCAGGGTGCCCAATCCACTTGGCTTGTCAGCCAGCATGGTCATGGCCGATGCAGTGTAGCCACGAAGTCGTGCTGATCGGGTGCCGTTGAAAAAGTCGTTTGCCAGGTTGCCAATCAGGGCATCCGTCATATCCCAATCAATCCCGGCAAGTGAAACAGTTCCTGAGGCATACGAAGCTTTGGCTGCATCTTCAAAGTCGACGGAATAAGTTGCTGCATTGGCAGCAGCGAAGCTACTAATAAATATGACCATCAGCAACATCTGCAAACAGACCGGCAGACGAAAACATGTGGATTTTAATACTGAGAAGTGAGTGGTTGGTGAAGTGGATTGCATGCTGATTTTGAACGAGGTGTGTTTGTGAGTTGGAAGATTTCGGCCGGGTAAACCTTCAAAATAATTATTTATCATACGTGTTATGGCAGCCGGTGCCACGAGATTTAGGTTACATTTTTGTCATAAATGGCTTCTCAGGCCGCCAAGCGGAAGTTGGTGAGGGTCAATTTTGAAGTGAATACGTTCATGGAGAAAGTTGCTTCTGGCCGATCTCGATATATTGGCCATCAGTTGGCGGTTGAAAGGTCCGGGGTTTTCCCATAATCTAGAATTAGCCAGGGCGTGAAACGAACATTCTGAATCGCACCGTCAAAGCGCAAGAGTTCCGCCTTTTCTTCCAAAGTGATCTTTTCCGAGTTCGCCAACACAGTCTCTCCGACAGGCTGATCACCGCGATATGCAAAAACACTTGCAGAATCGGGCTTACCGAACCGAGCCACAGTGTTGGGCGTCAGATACATGATCGCCGTGTTAACCCCCTTCGGAATATTGATGTAGGAAGCTCCACCCGTGAGAAGTCTCCGAGAGGAAGTTTCGGGATCAGAAACGATGGCTTCAAAATTCAAGGAAATTGAATCGGTCCAAGCTTTCTCGGTTGAGAATTTACAGACTAGCTTGATCCACTTCAAATTTGAGTTTGGCAGAGTGGCTTCTTCGAGATCAAGACTCAGAAGTTTTAACCCTCCGCTCTGGGCAGCCAGAAGTTCAGCAGGAGTTTGGCAAGGGGCGTTGATGGCTGCGAGAAACAACAAAGCAAGGCAGGTAATCGTGGTTTTCATGGATGATTTAGTTGATTTTCCGAGTTGAGAGAATGACAGGACGTAGAAGGTAGGTTCCATTCACGAGCACAGGCTGCAATTCTACCAAAGCCTGAAGTAGATATGTCGACTTGGGCTGGCCAAATTGCATGGCCTGACCAAGACTATAAACCGTGAACCTGCCGCCATGACTTGTAAGGGCAGGGGCAATTTGTGCATAGAGTGTTTCCTTTCCAAAGTCAGTGGTTGATGAGTTGGTGAGGACGAACGCTCCTGCTCCTGATTCAATTTCAAAAATATCAGTTGGCCTGAGAAGCACATTTGTTCTCCCAGAAATCAGTTGGTCGGCAAGAACAGCAGCGTTAGTGGGTGATGGTAAATTCCCGATTAAGGACATCATCGAGGAAGGTTTCAAAGTATTCACGTTGATCTGACCATCAGAGACAACGGTGTCCATGCTGTTTGTATCCACATTCAATGAACCGATGTCAATGTATTCGGCAATTCGCCAGTCGGCATAGTTGGAATTGGTTGAGTTGGTGGAATTATAAAGGCGGAGTGTTTGCCATGGTCGGCCTGCAGAGATAAAACCGAATTCATTGTAACCAATCATGGCCTTCTGCCCAGCGGGGAGGCTGGGTCGGTAGCCCTGCTCAAAAGTTGCAAAGTGGTTGGTTACAAAAGAATTAGCATACCAATTGTTTGCGTCCGGGAGATTCTGGCGATCGTCTTTTGTAACATTTGTGGGTGAGGAATAAACTGCCAAGCCACCCGAGGCACTAATCGGGCCATTGGGCGCTCCAGTCGAGGTCTGGAGCCTCCAATCATTTGTCTGATAGTTTATCCGCGGGTCACCAATGAGGTGCCAGTCATCTTGCGAGTAAGGGTGTTTGATGATCGCAGGGCTGCCAAACGATGTAGTGGAGGGAGTGTATGTCCTCGGCACATCCTGAAGAGCTCCAAGGTCCTGAACAATGTATCTTTGCCCGTTAAGGCGATAGACAAGCCTGCAGACTTGGATTGTCTGGGTGAAATTCTGAATGTCAATGGCAGGGGAAAATATGGAATAAAAACCGTTTGCGAGATCCAGCCCACCGGACCACTCTCGTGGGAACATAATCTTGGATTTTGAACTCAGTGAGCGACCAATGTGGCTTTCACCAGGTGCACCTGAATATCCTGAATATTGTGCCAAGCCATGGGTGAGAAAATATCCCATTGCTCCGGTGGACTGGGGTGAGGCGCCTCTCGAGCCACCAGTCACACTTCCAGCTAATCCAATTTGTAGATCCATGAAATATCCGTCGGAGGAGCCAATTTTCCAAGTAAGGGAGTTTTCATAAGGGTTAACTACCTGCAGCCATCCCAAAATTCTGGTTGAGTTGATGGGGCTTGAGCCAGAGTTAATGATAAATCCACTTCCAACATATGTTATGAAAGGGTGGCCCTTTACGCGGATTGAGAAGCCATTCGACTCAGCCCTTGCCTCTTGGCCAAGAAAGGTTGGAGGCGTCGTCATGGAAAAAATGGAGTTGGGATTGTTGGATGTTTTTGAACTCGACACTAAATCAAGACTGGTCGGTTGGATGCCAGCTGTGCCATCAGTGGTCGGGATCAAGTCCTCGTCGATGTAATCAAGAATGTTGGCAACGATCTGCCGTGCTTCGGTCATACTGTACGCATTGGTCAGGAATGACATGGATCCACGTCCCCAGGGATTCATTTGATCAGCTGAATTTGTTCCAGTCTCATTCAATAATTGTCGAACCAATTGGACTCGGGGAGATGCGGGCCCCTGCGTATATGGCAGCGGCGATCCTGAAGCGAATCCGTCCACGTAATCCTTTAACTTTTGAAGCTCAAGCCGGGGGAAGCCCTCTGGGGTCAGCAATCCGCTGGGAGATTCAATGGTATAATAAAACTCAGATATCGGCGATTCGAGATTAGCTGCTTCAGGAAGCTGGTTGGCGGAGGGAAGTGTGAACCCGGAGGCCCTTAAATTTGCATAGTTGGTTGTGTAAGCAATCGCTGGCCAATTCGTGAGGTTTGGCTCAACAAGAGGCAACTGCGAAATATTGGTCATCGCTGAATTTGTTCGAGCCAAACCTTGATATTGGCTAATATTTTGCTTTGCGGATTCATCCTCTGCCCAAAATGCATAGCGTGAGACTATTTCGCCCTTGGAATTGGTAAGGTTTACAAATTTTGCTTCAAGGATGGTGTTAGGGCCCAGACGAATTCGAGCGTCTTGCCCCCCTGCATCGGTGCTGTATAATTTATTGGTAGACACCACATTGGTGCTGCCCTGCTGTTTAATCATCATCACTGCTCCACCGTTTGTTCCCGAGATTAATTCGGTACCAACAGCGTAGTGGAAGTTAGTCGCAGCCCCCAAGGTGCGCACAAGCTCTTCGAGCCCCGCGTTGGCAGCAATCTCAGCAACGTAGGTGTTTTTTAAACTCCGGGCCACTGATCTCTCGATGCTCATGCTTTGCATGAAGGCGACAACAATCGTGGAAAGAACCACAAGGACCAGGAGCGAAGTGATAAGGGAAGAGGCCTTCTTGGTTTTGAATTTTGAATGTTGAATTTTGAATGGACCCGGGGAAGCGGATTTTTTGAAAAGTGGAAAGTGGAAAGTGGACGTGTCGCGCCGTAGCCTTGCGAAGGAGGAAAGCGAAAAAGGTCTGAAAATCCTGTTCCTCCTGCCAATCCTGTCATCCTGTCGAAAATTTCTATTCATTGCCGGTGATTGATTCTTTAAGCGTCCGCTTTCTCCAACGCGGCTGCGAAAGCTTCGAGTTCCTTCCTGAGTGGGCTTTGGAGATCTTTGAATTTTTTGATCAGAAAGCGAAGCTTGTCCCAATCGTAATCGAGTTCGAAGTAGTAGCGGGTGAAGTGGCGGAACTTGAGGAGTTCGCCGAGGTCGCGGTGGGAGGTGTCGGAAATCACCCGTGGACGGACGCCGGGGATTTCAAGCATCATTTTATGGAGGAGTTCCTTATGCCATGCCGAGGGGGCAAGATGGTTCTCAAAATATTGGGAAATCCGCAGAAAAATGGTTTCAAGCGCGGTGTAGTAGTTCGCAAGGTATTGGCTTACCACCATGGCCTCTTCGATTCCTGGATGGGAGTTTTCAATTTTGTTGGAGACGAATTCAACGAATCGGCTCTCCAGTCGGGAGATCACACGGAGGGACTCTACGATTTCGGCAAGAAGGTCGGTGACGTCAGGGTTGGCACTCATAGGAAATTTTTCCCTTTCTGCGGATGATATTCGCGTATTCCGGTTCGATGCGCTCGAGTTGCACGATATCGATTGGGAAGGGAGTCATATTATCAGCGTCGCCAATGATAGCAAAGAAGGTGGCGGCATCGGTGATGCCTTCGAGGGCGATATCGATGTCGGAGATTTCCGTGAACTTGTCCGGGTTGAGGACGGATCCCCACTGCCAAATGCGGGTGGGATGGTAGTGGCTGGCGATGTGGGCGATGATGGCGTTGGCATCCGCGTTCGCCTTGGTCCAGCGGGCATGGTTATCCGCCGAGCGACGACGCGCCTTGGCATCAAAGAATGACCGGATTTCTGCGGGCGTTACTGGCATGGGAAAAGAAAAGCGGAAGGTGGAAAGTGGACGTGTCGCGCCGTAGCCTTGCGAAGGAGGAAAGAGGAAAAGCGATTCACACAGTCGAGACGACTGTGCCCCCTGGGGTCCTGAATCCTGTTCCTCCTGCCAATCCTGTCATCCTGTCGAAAAAATTTGTTCATTGGTATTGCTCCTTCCTGGTGCCTTTTGAAAGGCGGAGGTCGAGGGCGTGCTCGAAGCTGACGAGTTCGCGGATGAGGGCATTGAAGCGGGAGTGTGAGGCCCCGGGGTCTTGGTCAAGGAGGTGGTAAAGGGTGATTTCCCGATCGAAGGATGGAGGAGCTTTTTGCAGCAATCCGCAGCGCTCAAGCCGTGGACGTGCAATCTCGACCAGACAGCTTTCGATGGTCGTCAGCCCCATTGACAGGTCCCTGATACCTTTGGAAATACGGTCAGAGCCAGGCAAATTCTCAAGAATCCGATGATCGTGACTCTTCATATGCGGCAAGAAATGTTTCCAACGCCAGGTAAAAGCTTGTTGGATCGATGGCGGGAAAACGGGGAAGCTCCGGCTGAATAGCAAGGAAAAAGGCTCTGAGCTTTTCCGGCTCGACAAATTTGCGGAGCATCATTTCCCTGGCATCCAGCAGGTCCCGAGGATGTCCACGTTCGATTTTTGACAGAACTTGGGA
>JBGTAR010000041.1:0-8280 GCA_041749815.1 Terrimicrobiaceae bacterium | reverse complement strand
TGAACATCGAATCCGCGGCAGGAAACATATGCCGTGTCGATGCGAATGAGATTCAGAGCATGCTCGGCAGCACCCCCCGTGCACGAGAGCGAGTTGGAATGGAGATTTCCTCCAAGCAGGATCACGTTGATGGCGGGTTTTTGTGCCAGCATCAAGGCTGTTCGAATCCCGCTCGTGATGGCGGTGAGGGGCAGATCCGGGAGCATCTCTGCCACTTGCTTTGCGGTTGTGCTCGCATCAAAGAGGATCGTCTGACCAGCGAGAATGCGTCCGACCGCTGCACGACCAATGAGCTGCTTGGCAGAAATGTTTTGATGTGCCCGCTCTTCTTCGGAGACCTCCCGACGTGAGGGCTCAAGCCTGACCGCTCCTCCATGGGATCGCACCAGTGTCCCTTCTGCCTCCAACTTCTCGAAGTCACGCCGCACGGTTTCCTCTGTCACCCCCAGTGCCCGCGCCGCTTCTGCCGTGCGGACACTTCCTGATTTCTGAAGTAAATCCAGCAGTCTTCGGTGGCGTTCAATGGCAAGCATTGCTAGTCCGGTAAAGTTTTTTGAGTGATTTGGAAAGAATTCTCTTGATTCCCATAAACAAAACGATACAAACATAAACACAGATAAAAGCAGAATTGATGAGTCTCCTCCCACCACCCTCCCGCTCCGTCGTCGAATCTTTGGTTCGCGACTCCCTGTCCCGACAGTTGGGGAAATCACTTCCTTACTCAGATGCGCCTGTGTTGGTGGTGAACAGTTCGGCTCGTCACATGCACATCTCGCCGGAAAACCTTGCTGTTCTTTTTGGCGAGGGAGCCAAACTGACCGTCCACAAATGGCTGTATCAGGAGGGCCAGTTTGCCTCCGAACAGACAGTCACCCTCATCGGTCCGCGCAAGCGCATCATTCCGAATCTGCGTATTCTGGGACCGGAACGGAACCTCACCCAGATCGAACTCGCTTTCACGGATGCCATCCAACTCGGCATCGATCTCCCGGTCAAAATGTCCGGCGATATTGAAGGAACCCCCGGTGGATATGTCATGGGGCCCAAAGGCATTCTGGAAATGAAAAATGGGATCATCCGTGCTGCTCGCCATGTCCACATGTCGCCCGGCGATGCCAAATTCTATGGTGTCAAACACCTCGACAAAATCACTCTCAAAGTCACCTCCAGCGGGTGCATGACCCGATTCGATGACTTGCTTGTCCGCGTCGATCCCTCCTTCAAACTTGAGGTGCACATGGATACGGATGAGGCCAATGCCTGCAACTTGGAACATGCTTCGCGTGTCGAACTCTCCGTCGCCTGATCACTTAAATTTTTTTACCGAATCAACCCAGTCAACCAAACAACACAAACAAAAACATGAGCGAAGCAATCGGATTAATCGAAACGCGTGGCTACGTGGGCCTGGTGGAAGCCAGTGACGCCATGGTCAAAGCTGCGAATGTGCAACTGATCAAAACCATCTCCATCGGGGGATCCCTGGTCACCACCATCGTCCAAGGCGATGTCGGCAGCGTCAAAGCGGCCGTCGAAGCCGGCAAAGAATCAGCATCCCGGGTCGGCAACCTTGCCGCTTCGCACGTCATCGCGCGACCATCCCCCGAGTTGATTAAGTTTTTCACCCTCTAAACCCAAAACGAAAGAAACACTATTATGGCTGGACAAGCATTAGGAATGATCGAAACGAAGGGCCTCACCGCCCAGTTTGAAGCAACGGACGCCATGTTAAAGGCGGCCAACGTCGAACTGGTCGGCTGGGAAAAAATCGGCTCTGGCAATGTGGCAGTTTTCATCAAAGGAGATGTCGCTGCAGTAAAAGCCGCCGTCGAGGCGGGTGCCACGGCCGCGAGTTCACTCGGGGAAGTGGTCGCTGTGCACGTGATTCCGCGTCCGCATGAAGACCTTGTCAAACTTGGCAAATTTCTCGGGGGCAAACCCGCAGCTGCTGCGAAATAACCGCTCCCTCAGCAAAACGACTCCGCATCGCTCCATCATGGACCCCTCAAAAATCCTGGTCGCCAACATCGGCAGCACCTCCTTCAAGTTCCGCTTGATTGAGATGCCTTCCGAGCGTGTGATGGCCAGAGGGGGGATTGAGAGGATTGGTTCCTCCGAATCGCCATGGCAATACCAGATCGGTGACGAGGATCCGCAAAGCGGTGTGGCCGCATTTCCGGATCATGAAGCCGCCGTTCTGTTTGTGGAGGAGGCACTGGGCGGTTTTTCGGGGCTTGGAGCGGTCGGCTTCAAGCCGGTCGCAGCGCGCGGCGTGAGTGGCACCCAGGTGATGGATGAGGGTGTCCTGAGCGCCATGGAGGCCTTCAATACGCTTTTCCCTGCCCACAATCCTCCTTACATCGCCGGGGTGAGGGTTTTCAACCGGCTCTACCCTCAAGTTCCCTGTATTGGCACCTTTGAAACCGCGTTTTACGACCACGTGCCGGAGGCCAACCGCCGGTTTCCCGTCCCACGCGCATGGGACCAGGAATATGGCATCCATCGAATGGGGTTCCATGGGGCCAGTCATCGCTACGTGACGGAACGTTATGCGGCCATCCGTGGCACCGATATCCTCAGAATTATTTCCTGTCATCTCGGCGGAAGTTCCTCCGTCGCTGCAGTTCAAAACGGACGCGCCATCAATTCCAGTTGGGGAATGACAGCGCAGAGCGGCCTGCCTCAAAACAACCGTGTGGGAGATTTTGATGTTTTTGCCTTTATCTATCTTGCCCGCGACTTGGGCCTCGGGATCGACGCGGTGGAAAATGCCCTCACCAGTCACTCCGGCCTCAAAGGCCTTTCCGGTTTGGCCACCGGGGACATGCGCGATGTTCGGGAGGCCGCGGCCTCCGGAAATGAAGATGCCGCGATTGCCATGGAGGTTTTTGTCGCTGCCATCCGCAAATACATTGGCCAGTTTCTTGTGGAAATGAATGGCATTGATGCCCTCATTTTTACAGCCGGTATCGGAGAAAACGATCCCGCCCTCCGAGCCCGTGTCTGCGCCAACCTTGATTTTATCGGGCTTTCTTTCGACAACGAAGCGAACTCCAGCGCCCGCGCCACGGAGGCGATCCTCTCCACGCCGGACTCAAAAATCGATGTCCGCGTCATCCCCACCAATGAAGAAATCATCATCGCCCGCAACGCGTGGCAAAAACTTTCAACACTCCAATACAACTAACATCAACCCAACAACCCATATGGCACAACAAGCAATAGGAATGATCGAAACCCGGGGCCTCATCGCCCTCGTCGAAGCCACTGACGCAATGTTAAAATCCGCCAACGTCGAACTCGTCGGCCCCATGACGCAAGTCGGCAATGCCCTGGTGACCGTCGTCGTCACGGGTGATGTCGCCGCCGTCAAGGCCGCCACGGAAGCCGGAAAAACCGCTGCCCAATCCCTGGGCGAAGTCGTCAGTGTGAGCGTGATCGCACGACCACACAATGACTTAAACGCAGTCCTCCCGAAACTCAAGTAACACGCCCATGATCCTCGCTCGTGTCGAAGGAAGCCTCGTCGCAACCAAGAAAAACGCAAAAATGACCGGGAGTAAATTCCTTGTCGTGCGTCCCTTGGTGATGGACTCGCCTGCTGCTCACGAGTTCCGCCCCGGCTTAAGCACGATCATCGCCGTCGATGCGCTTGGTGCCGGGGAGGGCGAGGTTGTTTTGATTGTCCAGGGCAGTTCCGCCCGCCTCGCATCCGAAGACAAGGATTCCCCGGTCGACGCGGTTGTTGTCGGCATCGTGGACACCGTCGACATGGGGCGAAAAACCGTATTCCGGGCTCACTAAGCCATTCTCCTTATGATAGACGAAAAATTGGTCTCCAAAGTTGTCAGCGAAGTTCTTATCCGACTGCAAACCCAGGCCGCACCTGCAAAGGTCGGTGGCTCCCGGTTCGGGGTTTATGATTCCATGAGTGATGCGGTTGAAGCCGCTGATCGGTCCTTTTTGGCGCTTCGGGAAAAAGGCATCACGGCCCGCAAACAGGCGATCAATGTCATCCGCCGTCTCTGCGTGGCCAAGGCCACGGAGTGGGGAGAAATCGAGTTTGCCGAAACCAAAATCGGGCGGCTGGATCACAAGATCGAAAAGCTCAAAATCTGCGGTGACCTCGTCCCCGGCGTGGAATTCATGGAGCGCCACGCTTTCAGCGGCGACTTTGGTCTCACGGTGATTGACTTTGCCCCATGGGGTGTCATTGGCGCTGTCACGCCTTCAACGCACAGCGTTCCCACACTGACTGGCAACGCAATCAACATGATCGCCGCGGGCAATGCGGTTGTTTTTAACACGCATCCCGCAGCGGCAAAATGTGCCGCCGTGGCCATCCAGGCGTACAACGAAGCCATTTTCCAAGAGACCGGGATTTCCGATCTCCTCACCACCGTCGTCAAGCCAACGTTGGAGACGTTTGACCAGATGTGTCACCATGACCTCGTGCGTTTGCTTTGCGTCACCGGCGGTCCGGCCGTGGTCGCCGCTTCAATGAAAACCGGTAAACGTGCCATCTGCGCCGGTCCTGGAAATCCGCCTGTTGTGGTGGATGAAACCGCCAATCTCGATGCGGCCTCCCGGGCGATCATCCAAGGGGCTTCCTATGACAATAATTTGCTCTGCATCGGAGAGAAGCAGGTCTTTGTCGTGGAGAGTGTCGCTGACAAGCTGATCGCCGCCTTTAAAAACGCGGGGGCTGTTCAATTGACCCCGTCACAGGTCGCCCAACTGACCGAAAAAGCGTTTGTTTTTCCTCAGGGGCAAGGGGCCGGATGTCCACACCCCACGGTCAATCGCGATTTGGTTGGCCGCGACGCAGCGGTCCTTGCAAAAGCCATCGGCCTCACCGTTCCGGCTTCGACACAGCTCCTCTTTGGTGAAACCACGGCAGATCACATCTTTGTTGATGAGGAGCAAATGATGCCATTCATCCCGGTCGTTCGTGTTCCCAATGTCGATGCAGCCATCGCCGCTGCGATCAAGACCGAACACGGCTACAAACACACCGCGATGATTCATTCGACCAATATTCACGCACTCACCAAAATGGCCCAGGCCGTCGACACCACGTTGTTTATCAAAAACGGCCCCTGCATGACCGGCCTTGGTCTCGGGGGAGAGGGCTTCCTTAGTTTTAGCATCGCGACACCAACAGGTGAGGGGGTCACGACGCCCATGACGTTTACCCGTTCACGCCGATGCGTGATGGTCGAGGAACTCAATTTGTTTTAACATGCGCACTGCCACCATCCACGGCCAGATCATCTCGACAGTCAAACATCCCAGCCTTGAAGGTTGGCGTTTGCTGATCGCGATTCCTGAGAGCCCGGATGTGCCACCCCAAATTGTCATTGATAATCTCGGTGCCGGCATCAGCCAGAAGGTGCTGATCTCCAGTGACGGTAAAGAATCGCGCCAAATGGTCGGCGATGAACTCAGCCCGGCCCGATGGAATGTCATGGGCATCATCGACCCGGAAAGGTCCCTCGCTTTATGAGACTTGGAACAGTCATTGGCAGTGTCACCCTCGCTGTCCGCTCCCCGCGTTTCTCCGGCGAGCGTCTTCTTCTCACCCTGCCTTGGCGGCGGGAAACCCTGGCGGGGAAGGAGAAATACGATCCCGCCATCGTGGTCTATGATCAACTCGGAGCCAATATCGGCCAGACCATTGCCATTAGCGAAGGGCGCGAAGCCGCCTGCCCATTTCCCAAACCCACCCCCGTCGATGCCTATTGTGCCGCACTCGTTGACGAAATCTTTTACCAAAAATAAGCTATGACACTGTTTGCCCAAAAAGAAGCTGAAACCTTTATCACCTCGGGATCCAAAGAATTCCGTTACAACCGCGATATTCGTCTCACGCCCGGTGCGAAAGACATCCTCACCGAAGCTGGTATTAAGATCGTCTTTGATGCAGCGGCCCAACCAGTTTCGGTTGCCGTCACGGCTTCCTCGCCGCTGGCAGCAAGTGATGACCAAAAACTCTTTAACTCCCCACTGGCGCAGAAACTCAAAGAAGAAATCTGCGATATTGGGCGACGGATCTGGGCTCGCGAATACTGTGACGGAAACGGCGGCAACATCTCCTGCCGCCTCGCCCCGGATCGCTTCATCGTCACCCCCACGGGAGTGAGCAAAGGATTTATGAAGCCTGACATGCTCACATTGGTTGATGGCAAGGGCAACCAACTGGCAGGCACATGGAAGCGCTCCAGCGAATTCACCACACATCTGGCCATCTACAACTCCACGCCAGCCGCATTTTCGGTCTGTCATGCCCACCCCTGCCATGCCGGCGCTTTCGCCATCAAAGAACTGGAACCGCCCGCCCGACTCATACCTGAGTTGGAAGTGTTTGTCGGGCAGGTGGCCGTGGCGTCCTACCAAACGCCGGGGTCTCCGGAAATTGCGGCTTCTATCACTCCCCTCGCCCCGAATCATCAGTCGATCATCATGGGCTGTCATGGAGTCATCTGCTGGGGCAAATCGGTTGAAGACGCTTATTTCAAAATGGAAATCACCGATGCCTACTGCCGCACCGTGATCCTTGCCCAGGCTCTGCCTGGTGCGGCTTCCATCCCTTGTGAGAAATTGGATGACCTCTTAAAAATGAAAAAATCGATGGGCCTGCCCGACAATCGTTTTGATCTCAAACCGGCGGAACTCTGTGAGGTCGATCCCTGGACGCAAATGTGCGGGTCCCATGGCTGCTCTTCTCCAGTGACGCCCTATAACCCGATGACGCAAACCGAGCAGCCCGCCGAGTTTGAGGCGCTTGTTCAGAAGCTCACTGACGAAATCATCGCAAACCTTAAAAACTGATCCTATATGAAAGTCGCAATCATTGGCGGCGGTGGCCGCGTTGGCTCCTGTGCCGCTTTTGCCCTGCAATGCTCGGGCATTGTTAAAGAAATTCTCATCCTCGATGCCAATCAGGCCACGGCCGAGGGAGAGGCCCTTGACCTTTTGCATGGCGCCGCTTTTTGTGCCGATCAAACCATAGCGGCTGCAACCTATGCCGAGGCCGCCCAGGCGGACGTTATTTGCATCACCGCTGGCCTGCGCCGCAAACCTGATGAGTCACGCCTGGACCTGATCAATCGGAATGTGACGCTGTTTCTTGGCATCCTGAAAAGCCTCAAAGAAGCCGGACTCAGAAAGGACGCCATCCTCTTTGTGGTCTCCAACCCGGTGGATGTTCTCACCTTCCTCGCCCAGCGCGAGACCGGGCTTCCTGCCCATCAAGTCATAGGCCTTGGCACCGTGCTCGACACCTCCCGGTTTTGTTCGCTCATTTCCGCCTCGCTCAAACTCCCACCCACCCAGGTTCGCGCGATGATCCTTGGCGAACATGGCGACACAATGGTCCCCATCTGGTCCTCTGCCACCGTGGACGGATTCCCCTTGCTCAAGTTTCCCGGTGTGACCCCCACCTTCCAATCCCAATTGTTCGAACGCACCCAGAAAAGCGGCGCGGAAGTCATCTCGCGCAAAGGCGGAGCCGGCTGGGCTGTCGGTGTGGCCATCCGCGAAGTGATTGATTGTATCGCGCTGGACCGCCAACGCATCCTGCCCGTTTCAAGCCTGGTCAACGGGGTCTATGGACTTCGCAATGTCTCAATCAGCGTGCCAACCGTCGTCGGGCGACAGGGCGTTGTTCAACACATCGAACTCGAGCTCTGGCCCAAAGAAATCAACGGGATCCAAGCCTCGGCCAAAGCCCTGCAGGACACGATCCGCAAAGTGGTCGGTTAGTTACGCAGACACAGATTCAGCGAGAGCCAGCCACTCCGGATATCCGAGCAGAGGAATTTGGAACAAATTTCTTCTGAGTGATCGGTTTTTTCAGCAAGGCCGTAGCCTAGCGGAGGGATAACGGAGAACCCTCTCCGGGCCGATCTCCGAAGGTTGCACACTGGGAGCGGCGACATCCTGTCGCCGTCCTAATGTCTCACCTCATTCTATAAACTGTTGGCATGCACCCAGCCTGAGCAGGCGAGGTGACCGGATTTTCCATTCTCCTGCGTATCCTGTTAAAAAAGTTTACAGGAATCCGATTCCAGTTTTCAGATGATCCTCACCCACTAGCCACCCGTTACCCGTCACTCTTCCAGCGTGTCCAGCGGGGAGTCGTCAGGCCCACCCTTTCCGTTCAGCACATGAGTGTAGATCATCGTCGTTGAAACATCACTGTGCCCCAGCAATTCCTGCACATGACGGATGTCTTTTCCTGATTGCAGGAGGTGCGTAGCAAACGAATGCCGCAGAGTA
>JBGTAR010000040.1:0-3636 GCA_041749815.1 Terrimicrobiaceae bacterium | reverse complement strand
CTTTCTGTTTGATCCGGCAGTGCCCCAATATCAAAAGCCTTTCAAGGGCCGGATCGTGGACTCAGAGGACGATCAAGAGCCCTTTGAGTTGCAGTTGGTTGTGCGACCCGAGGAGGGCGGTGTGCCCGTGCATGATGAAATTCTCAACGTGCGGTCCAAGGCACAACAAGCCGGACTGATCAACAAAACCCTGGGGCTTCTCCTTGTTCAAAGTGATTACGCATTGACTCTCAGGCCAGCGCGTGGAGGGGCATTGGTTGGCAGAATTCAGCAAAGCAGTGAACTGAACCGACCGCAGGTGTTTGATGCCGACCCGGCGGTGGAATTCCGAGCGCAATTTCAAGGCTTGCAACGACTGGAGACCATCACGTCTTCGGACAATTCGGGAGTCACCACAATTCATTCTTCATTTTCCACAAAAGGCACCGGGCTCCTCCCGCCTTCCAAAATGCTGCCAGAAACACAAAAACCTGTTGCGCCTCCTCTCAGTGGTTTTCAGAAAATACTCATTCAAGCCGCAGTCCAGGCCGAGCCCATGGCACGTGAGTTCTCTGAGGCCATCTCCAGCGGCAACTCCGTCGAGGCCAACAAAATCTTTCAGCAGATGATGAGAAAATACCCCGATGCCCCACAGACGCTGGCTCTCCGAATTTCGCAGGCCCACTCTCTTGGGAACACCCAGCAGGCTCAGCAGCTGTATCAGAAATTAAAATCCTACCCTCTCCCCCCAGGCACAAAGGAGCAGGTGGACGAGATTGGTGAAATGATCATGCGGAAAAAGTGAACTTGGCCGGGCTTGATTCCCAAAATCAGATTACCGCACTTTTTACTTTCCCCATCAAATATCTACTGATCTAGTAGTCATTCCTTATTATGGAACATTTGGATCAATTGGAGTCGCAAAGCGTTTATCTTCTGCGGGAAGCCTACCACAGCTTCTCGAATTTGTGCATGCCTTGGAGCATGGGAAAGGACTCCAATGTGCTGATCTGGCTCTCCAAAAAGGCCTTCTGCGGCAAGATCCCCTACCCGGTCCTGCACATCGACACGACGTATGAGTTTCCAGAGATGTTGGAATTTCGTGACTGGGCCCTCAAACACTACGAACTGGACCTCATCGTTAAAATCAATGAAGACGCCCGCGCGGGACGGGGCACCTATTCGGAGAGCGTGGGCTACGAGACCCATGATCCCGTGACGGTTACGCACGAACTAAAAACTGTGGCGTTGCAGCAGGTCATGACGGAAAGAAAATTTGATGCGTTGATTACTGGCATCCGGCGGGATGAGGATCCCACGCGGGCCAAGGAGCGTTATTTTTCGCCGCGAAACGCGGATTTCGAATTGGACTACAAGGACCAGCCGCCGGAGTTCTGGAATCAGTTCACGACCACCATCGAACCCGGGGAACACATCCGCGTTCAACCGTTGTTGGATTGGACGGAGGTTGATATCTGGCGGTATATCGAACGAGAAAAAATTCCGATTCCGCAAATGTATTTTGCCCGTGAGGCCGAGGACGGAAAAAAATACCGATTCCGTTCTTTGGGATGCTGGCCCATCACAAAACCCGTGGAAAGCACAGCCTCGAACATTCCGGAAATTGTGGCCGAGCTGATGACCACCCGGACGTCTGAACGCGCAGGTCGTGCCCAAGACCACCACGAGCGCAACGCCATGCAAAAACTCCGCGCCAAAGGCTTCATGTGATCATGTCCACCACCGAACTTCCCACGATAGACCCCCCTTCCACCGGCTTCGAATATTCGACGTCGCAAAAACTGCGCATTGTGATCGTGGGTCATGTCGATCACGGCAAGTCCACGCTCATCGGACGGCTTTTTCATGACACCAATTCGCTCCCCGAAGGCAAGGTCGAGCAAATCCGTGCCGCCAGCGAGGCCGAGGGCATGGAATTTGAGTTTGCCTTTCTGCTTGATGCGCTGCTGGAGGAGCAGGCGCAGAACATTACGATTGACACGACCCAGTTGCCTTTTCGAAGTGCCACGCGGGAATACGTGATCATTGACGCTCCCGGTCATAAGGAATTTCTCAAAAACATGGTGACCGGTGCCGCCTCGGCTGATGCGGCCATCCTTCTCATTGATGCGAATGAGGGCATTCAAGAGCAATCCAAGCGTCATGCCTACCTGCTTTCCATGCTTGGGATCCGGCAAATTGTGGTTGCGGTTAACAAGATGGACCTCGTGGGATTCGATCAGGCCCGATATGATGTCATTCGCTCGGAATATTCGGATTTTCTGCTCAAGCTGGGGATCATTCCGCAGCATTTTATCCCTCTCTCCGCCAAGCTGGGGGAAAACATTGCGAGCCCTTCCCAACAAATGCCGTGGTTCCATGGCCCGCATATTCTTGGGGCCCTGGATGGGTTTGAAGTGGCAGTTGAGCCGGAAGGGAAACCCCTGAGGTTTGTGCTGCAAGATATCTACCGCTTCGACGAACGTCGGATCCTAGCCGGGCGTGTCGAGTCCGGCCGCTTGAACGTTGGTGATGACATTGCGTTTTGGCCCGATGGCAAACGCAGCCGTGTGAAATCCATTGAGACATGGGGCGTCGAAAAACCGCCCACCTCCTCCACAGTCGGCGAAGCACTGGCCATCACCCTCGAAGAACAAATTTTTGTGGAGCGGGGCCAGATCGGAGGCTCTCCAAAAGAAGGCCCGGCCGAAGGTCGCGAAATTCATGCAAGCCTCTTCTGGTTGAGCGCGGACCCGCTGGAACTGAATCGTCCATTCACCCTGAAGCTCGGCACACAGAGTGTTGAGGCCCGCGTGGTTGAGATCGTGCGTTTGCTTGACTCCTCCACCTTGGAAACAATCGAGGGCGGGCGTTCCGCCATCGCCAAAAACGAAGTGGCCGATGTGCGTATCCGCACCCGCCGACCCGTGGCGTTTGACCGTCATGACCACATTGGCACCACAGGTCGATTTGTTATTCTCTCTGGCAAACGCATTGGGGGAGGGGGCATTATCCGCGAAGCCGATTACAAGGCCTCCCGGGATTCCGTCTCCGCCGACAACCTCACGTGGACCGTCAGCCCCGTCACCCGCGAAGCCCGCGCCGAGGCCCATGGTCATCGCGGTGTGGTTCTCTGGCTCACCGGTCTCTCAGGGTCTGGTAAATCCACGATGGCCACCGCTCTCGAAGGCCATCTCCACCGCCGTGGCATCGCCAGCACGATCCTTGATGGCGATAATCTCCGTCACGGCCTCTGCTCAAACCTCGGATTCTCAAACGAGGACCGCACAGAAAATATCCGTCGCGCCGGAGAAACCGCCAAGCTCATGGCTGAAGCCGGATTGGTTGTCATTTGTTCGCTAATTTCTCCGTTCGAAGAAGATCGCAGCAAGGTTCGCAATATCTGCTCCCGCGATGGCATTCCTTTTGCCGAAATTTTTATCAATGCCCCATTGGAAGTCTGCGAGCAACGCGATCCCCGCGGCCTGTATAAAAAAGCAAGGTCCGGCGAGATCACCAACTTCACCGGCGTTGGCTCCCCATACGAGGCCCCGAAAAATCCAGAACTCGTCCTCCACACCGCCGACGTCCCAGCCGAAGAATCCCTGGCCACCCTCTTCAACTACGCCATCGATCTCTCGAAATTCCCTGCTGACA
>JBGTAR010000039.1:0-4876 GCA_041749815.1 Terrimicrobiaceae bacterium | reverse complement strand
GGTGCGCTTCATTTTGAAGGCGGTGATATTTGGGCTGATAAAGACCCGGGCCTCCGACTGAAATTTACCGACGTCATCAAAGAGGCCTACCTCGCTAGGGTATCCCTGGCGGCATATGGATATTATCGAACCCCTGAAATTTATTATGACCGTGCGGCAGGACGTGGAAAACCGTTCTATTATTTTGCGTGTGGTTCGGCTGTTTCCGAGGTTGAGGTTGACCTCTTCACGGGGCAGTCAAAGCTCCTCCGTGTGGACATTCTTCATGATGTGGGCTCCAGCTTGAACCCCGAGATCGATCGGGGTCAAATCGAGGGGGGATTCCTTCAGGGAATGGGATGGCTGACGAGCGAGGAGCTTCTTTGGAATAATGAAGGACATTTGTTGTCCCACGGAGCCAGCACGTATGAGATCCCGACGATTGGGGACATGCCACAGGATTTCCGCATCGAGTTCCTCCCCAATGCCGCCCAGGAAGGCACGGTGCGCGGAAGCAAGGCCGTCGGCGAGCCACCACTCATGCTGGCTATTTCCGTTCGTGAGGCTATTCGCGATGCCATTGCTTCCACTGGTCTCAAAGGCGAAATTCCCCTTTCGTCTCCCGCGACCTGTGAGGCCATTTATCGCGCGGCCCATCTCATGCCAGAAAGCGCCGATGCAGCCACGCGGCTTTTTGTCTGAGTTGCCAGGAAATCGGGGGGGGGCCGATCCGGCGGTCTGTTTAGGATCTGTTCTGGCTCATGGGCCTGCAGTTGCAGACTTCCAGATCGGCACATCGGTTTTCAGACGTGTGATCAACGCATCCAGAAATAAAAAGGCTTCCTGACGATGAGAGCTTAACACGCGAACAAACAGCGACGCCTCACCAACGGGCACCCAACCGAGACGATGAATAAAAAGAACCTGCTCGCACGGATGGCGGCTGCCAAGTTCTTCGAAATGTCGGGTCAGGACCCGCCGAGCCATGGATTCATAGGCCTCGTAATTCAGGCCCTTCAAAACACTGTCTTTTTCCAACTCGCGGACAATGCCGAGAAATTCCAAACTGGCCCCGATTTCGCGTGAAGGCAGGTTCAGTGGGGGAATGACGATGGGGGCCTCCGTGAAGGTGATGATGGTCTCCATGGGATCAGCCTCCGGACACGGGGGGGAGGATGGCCAATTCTTTGGCGTCACCAAGAGGGGAATCCCAACTCACATATTCGCAATCGAGAGCCGCCCGCAACGCCGTGAGTTCGGCGGTGGGGACCAACCGCAAGACCACGGTGCGAGGGGTGTCTGCGGCATCGCAGGAAACAGTGGTTGTCGAAAAACCAAAGAGAGACCGGGCTTGAGCAAAAGCGAGGATGGTGATTGTCACAGGAATCCAAAGACTCTTGTGTTGCGTTGCGGGTGACAAGCGTTTCTATGTCTCTTTATGATTTCACTTCTTGACGCCAGGCAGATCATTTCTGAATGCGTGAGGCCACGTGCTTCTATTTCTGTTCCACTAAAAGAGGCGGCAGGGCGTGTGCTTGCCGAACCTGTGTTGGCCGATGCCAACTATCCCAACGGTGACCGTTCCACGATGGATGGGTATGCCATCAGGGTAGGGGATGGTGCCGGGGCGTTTCGTTTGTTGGGGGAGGTTGCCGCGGGTGCAACGCAGAGTTTTTCCCTGGGGCCAGGAGAATCCGTACGTGTCTTTACGGGGGCTTTGGTGCCAGAGGGCACGGGCCGGGTGGTGAAGCAGGAAGATGTCCAGAGAGACGGGTCGAGAACTTTCATCCCAAAAATTGATGGGCCACGATTTCTGCGTGAAGATGCCTCGGAAGCCAAAGCCGGCCAGGAGGTCTTGTCCGCTGGGACGCTATTGGGACCTGCCGAGCTTGCCGTCCTTGCCCAAGTCGGAGAGACGATGCCCCGGGTGATCGGTCACCCTGTGATTCGTCATGTGGCCACGGGAGCCGAACTGGTGGGCCCGGAGGTGACCCCTTCGCAGGGCCAGATTCGTGATACCAATTCGACCCTGCTTGCCGCCCAAATTGCGAGCCTTCAGCTATCCTTGATTGATTCCCAGCGGGCACCGGATGACCTCGATCACCTTGTGGCGATTGCCGGCCAACCCTCGGATTTGCTTCTGATTTCCGGTGGTGCAAGCGTTGGGGATTATGATTTTGGGGCGAAGGCTCTGCGTCAGCTCGGGTATCAAATTCATTTTGATCGTGTGAACCTTCGGCCAGGCAAGCCATTAACCTTTGCCACAAAAGGCGAGCAAGCCGCCTTTGTGATCCCTGGGAATCCCGTCTCGCATTTTGTTTGTTGGCATGTGGCGATACGTCTGGCGGTGGAGAAGATGCTCGGGCTGGATCCTCATTGGGCGCTGGTGACGCTTAAAGTCCAGGCAGGAGAATCCCTGACCCCCGACTCCCGTGAAACATGGTGGCCCGCGCGGACTTTTGTTCGGGATGGGCAAATATTGGTGACCCCCCAATCATGGTCCTCCTCGGGTAATCCCTTCTCCCTCATCGGCACCAATGCTCTTTTAAGGGTCAACGAGAACCCGCCGGGAGAAGGTTATGCCGAAAGCCTGTTGCTCGACGTTCCCCATTCTCTCTGAAACACTGCCTCCATGTCTTCATCAGAGTTTTCGCATCTGGACGCTGACGGCACTGCTCGCATGGTTGATGTGGGTGGAAAGCCCGTTCAGCGGCGCACGGCCGTGGCTTCAGGGTTCATCGAGCTGACGTCGTCCACCGTCGAGGCGCTGAAAAATGCGGCCATACCCAAAGGGGATGTGCTCACCGTGGCCCGCATCGCTGCCATCCAAGCCGCTAAAAAAACCGACAGCCTGATCCCACTGTGTCATCAACTCCCTCTTGAGCGTGTGGATGTCCAGTTTAAGATCCAGGAGCGGGGGGTTCTTATTTGTTCGACGGTGGTCACCTCTGCCAAAACGGGAGTTGAGATGGAGGCGCTGACGGCGGTCTCGATCGCGGCCCTCACTATTTTTGATATGTGCAAGGCCGTGGACAAGTCGATGATCATTGGCGCCATCAGGGTCGATGAAAAAACCAAAGAATGAAAATTGCCCGATTGACATTGAGTGACCGGGCCAGCGCCGGGGTCTACGAGGACTTGGGCGGGCCGGAAATCGAGCGTCTGGTTGGCGAGTTGGGGCTTCCTGTGACAGAATGGGTTCGGCTTGTGCTGGCCGATAATCGCGAAGAGATCGAGGAGGCCCTCCGGGAGGTTTCTGACAATTTGGGGTGTGATCTGGTCTTGACGACGGGGGGGACCGGCCCATCCGCCCGCGATGTGACACCCGAGGCAACACGAGCTGTCTTGGATCGCGAATTGCCAGGTTTTGGTGAAATAATGCGCTCCGCCAGTTTTCCCAAAGTCCCCACAGCGATTCTCTCCCGGGCAACCGCTGGCACACGTGGACGATCACTAATCATCAATATGCCTGGCAACCCAAAGGCCATCTCCGAATGTCTTCCCCTGCTTGTGCCAGCGATTCTTGAAGCGCACCGTCACCTGAACGAGTAGGCCCTCTATCCCCCGATCAGACTCATTTCCACTTTGGGAGAATGATCCGTCATCGAACTTCGGAGCTCCGAATAACGATCCTCGCGTTGTGACCACACCGCCTTTATCAGGGCACTCATCTCGTCATCGGTGGCACCCGACCGCAAGGGCGTCCGAAGGTCCATCCCCTGGTTGGCGAAGAGACACGTAAAAAGCCTTCCATCCGAGCTCAGGCGGGCCCGGTGGCAGCCTTTGCAGAAGGGTTGGGTGACACTGGAAATAATCCCAACTTCCCCCGCCGATGAGGTTCGATACCGGCGGGCGACCTCGCCAGGGTAGTTGGGCGGCAAGGGAATAAGCGAGAGTCCTGCGGCTTCAAGCCGGGTTGCCATTTCAGCAGCAGGCACCACATCGTTCATTCGCCAGTTGTTGGAATTTCCAACGTCCATATATTCAATAAATCGAACAATGTGAGCCGGTCCGGCGAATCGTTCGGCAAGGTCCTGAATCGCATGTTCATTGACGCCCCGCCGAATGACGGCATTGATTTTCACCGGCGAAAAGCCCACAGAAACAGCCGCTTCAATTCCACGAACGACGTCACTTGCGGGAAAAAACGCGTCATTCATTTTTTGAAAGGTGGGCTCATCCAAGGCATCCAAACTCACGGAAACCCGGTTCAGGCCTGCCTCGACCAACCTTTGCGCAGATTCTGCAAGCCGTGAGCCATTGGTGGTGAGGGTCAGCTCGGTGGTGGGGACTTTTGCGCGGATGGCTGCGAGCAAATCATGCAGGCCACGCCGCAAGGTTGGCTCTCCTCCAGTGATGCGGATTTTTTCTGTACCGAGGGATGTAAAAATCCCGGCCAGCCGCGTGATTTCTTCAAAATTCAGGAGATCATCCCGTCGCAAAAATTGGTAACCGGGACCAAAGACCTCACGCGGCATGCAATACGTGCAGCGGAAGTTACAACGATCGGTCACTGAAATTCGAAGGTCCCGCAGCGGGCGCCGGAACTGATCGGAGAGCGTGGGGCGATTCATGGTAATGCCTGTGCTCATGGCCTGACGGGCCTGCCCACACCTTCGGTTCTCATTCCAATGAGGCAAGGGGGTGGGTCGGCTTCAATCATTTGTTTCTGTTTGGGATCCCTTCGGGGTTCAGGGATTTATAGCCTGAAGATGAGTCCGCGCAAGTGCAACAGAGCAGATTACGGTGCAAAAACACGTTAAATCGTTGGTTATCAGGCTTTCATGATGGATGGCCCAGAAATACAGCGTGACAAAGCGAGTTTTCTGGATTACATTCAAAGTTCATGCTTATGCAAAGAAAAAGTGCTTTCTCACGTCGTCTTCCTGATCTTGTA
>JBGTAR010000038.1:0-21588 GCA_041749815.1 Terrimicrobiaceae bacterium | reverse complement strand
GGCCTGACCATCATGTGCTCACGGGTTCAGGTGGAACATTGGTGCAAGGTGCTTGATGAATGGAAAGCGCTTCTGGGCGATGACTGGGATAACACGTACGGTCTGACCAATTCCATTTACGTGACCCGCCAGAACAACATCCTTTTTAGCGTCATGGCGCAATATTTTGGAGAGGAAGCGATCAATGATCGGCTGATGATGATTGAGACCACCAGCTTCCAAACCACTCCGGAGGAAATGCTGCAAGTCTTTAGCCACACCATCGCCGATCGCACGCTTTCCACGGTCTTTTTTAACACCGATCGCATCATGGACACCGAGCTTCTGGGCTGGGATGGTCGCAAGTTCATCGCCGATGAGATGAAAAAGCGGGGCAAAACAGCAGTATTGCCTCCACTCGTGCCGCTTAACAGCAACGAGTGGCCATGGCGCACGGACCCCACCAAGGGATCCGGGCCAAAGTCATTCGATGATCTTCGTGCTGCGGGCACCATCACAAAGTTTTTCCACATCCCCGGCGCGACCAAATACGTCCCAGGGGAAGAAAACAAGCCTGCGGAATCAAAGCCCACGGAGTCCAAGTGATTGAATGACTGGGCCTGCGAGGCCCGGAGTTTGGGCTGTCTCACGAGGGCAGGGGAGAATCGCCTTCGCCCCACGATGGCTGTGATCTCCCGCTAACCCTGCTCCCAAATTTCCTGCGTTCAAGAGCTTGAATGTCAGCAGTCAAAGCCAGACCCCACGGCCGGATCTCCAGCCTCGCACGGAATAAACGAGCGTGTCCGGCCCTCGATTTAGCATGAGAAGCTTTTCCATCCTCCCTCATGCTGTCTCGGTCCTGGTTGTGATCGTGACCGGCTCCTTGCAGATGCCGTCCCTGGCCCAAAACCCGGTGGAAGTTGGCAAGGTCTCATGGGGGCGGGATTTCGATGCCGCGCTTGCCGCCTCCAAGGCCTCAGGAAAGCCGGTGTTCCTGCTTTTTCAAGAGGTTCCCGGCTGTGCGGGCTGCAAACAATTCGGCAGGGACGTTCTGGGAGACCCGGCGGTCGTTAAGGCCATCGAGGAGAATTTCACGCCCCTGCTCATCCATAACAACAAGACCGGGCGGGACGCGGAAATCCTCAAGCGCTTCAATGAACCCGCATGGAATTTCCAGGTCGTGCGCTTCCTCGACTCCAACGGACGTGACCTCATCCCGCGCAAGGATCGCGTCTGGGACGCTACCGCCCTGACCGCCCGTATGAACGCAGCCCTTGAGAAAGCCGGGCAGCCGGAGATCGCCGCCGCCAGGCGTACGGAGCGCGTCGCCGGTCCAGAAGCAGTACTGGGCGAAGGCGACGCGCTCCGTACGCCTGGCGGCGGCGAGATGAAGCTTGGTGGCATCGATGGCGTTGTCCGCACCGAAGCAGGGTTCCTCGACGGGCATGAGGTCACGCTTGTCGATTACGATCCGCAGACGCTTCCGCTGGAATCCCTGACCCGCATGGCGAAGGAGGCCGGCGTTGCGACCAAGGTTTACACCCGGTTCAATGGCTACCGCAGGGCTCCCGACTCCGATCAGAAGCGTCAGTTGCAGGGGACCAAGTATGACGGACTCAAACTCAGCCACGAGCAGGCCACCAAACTCAACGCCTTCGCCCGAACCGCCCCTGCAAAAGCCGACGCCTATCTTTCCAACCAGCCCGCCCGGTGAGCTGAGCGCCACTTGTGACAACTTGACTATCGATCCCACGCCCTATTTTCCGATGAGAATCAGACCAATAATTTACAGCTGCCTTCTTCGTGTAGGTGTGGAGGCAGCCATTTTTCATGGAAAAATCCTGCTTGACCACCGCGAGGAGGCTCCGCTTAAATCGCGATCATGCAACCTAATGCGTTATTTGCTCGATCTTTGGGGTGGGGGATGGCGATTATGCTTGCGACCGCGTTGAGTTCTTATGCTCAGCATGAGTCCGTGACGAGTTTGACCACAAGTTTGGTTGATCTTGCGGACCAGACCCGCACCGGGATCCAATCCACCGGAGCCTTGACCGGATACAGCGTCACCTACAACGGGATTGAGCAGAGGATTGACGCCATGACCACCTCCAGCGGTACCTACATCCCCGCACTGTCCGGGGTGGTTTACGTTCGGCGGAACAATGGTTCTTCGAACGCCCCGGTGTTTCCGAATACGAACGCCAACGTTTCCACGGCATGGAACGCGTTTGTTTCCTCAAGCAACACACCCGCGACGGCTCCTGCGAATGGTTCCTCGCGCGTGGTGAATGGGGTTTACCATGAGACGATGGATGCGTTGTTTACCTCAAAAAATCTGTACACGGGAACAGAGAATTTGTTTGTGAATGCGAGTTCAGTGGAAAATGTGTCCTCGAACATCGAGCGCATGGATTTTGTATTTGCCGGGGGAGCCAGCGTGGCGCCTGAACAATCTTTTGCCGTTTTTGAACGCGGGGGTGGATCCGGCACACGAGGGGGTTTCAAGGTGGCGCTGATCACCGGGATAGACGCCTTCGGGGTGCCAACAAGCTTTGCTGACAAAATTATCGAAGTGGCTGATGACAGCTACGGGAATACCAATCTGACCGGAACGTTCAACTACGATGTATACCGGAATGGCACAGGCACGGGTGGGGCGACTCCCACGGTCGGTTTGGATTGGGGAAACAACCCGGCGATCGGTCCGCAGGGCATTGCCGGTGCGTTGATCAAAACCACCGAATTTGCGACGATCGGAACCTTGTTTTACGGATACGCGGTTTTTGGGCAGGACGTGACGGCCACAAATGGGGCGCAGCTCTTGAATTGGAATAACAATGCTGTCTATCCACAGAACTCACCTTTTTCGAACGATATGGACATGGTTGCCACGGGAGCTGTCCTCCTCATTCCTGAGCCCTCCACCGTGTTTCTGTTGCTGGCTGGTGCGCTGAGTCTTTCACTCGGGCGGCGCAGGCGGGGCGCCTGGCTCTGAAGGCTCGTTTTCTTTTCTGCGGCTTCGCTCGAAGAGGGTTTTCCATTGCGGCTCGTTTCTATAGGGATCAAAAATGGGATCTGACAGAAGCTCGGCAGAAAGCGAGGCAGATGTGATTCGATCAAACGATTCAAAAAACTTTGCTGCGAGGGCTGGTTGCTCATCTCGCAAGGCGATGGCAGCTGCGGGCAGGAGCCAGCGTGACTTCTGGGACGGGATCCCGGCCTGGACATAACCAAGGATGGTGTTTCGCACTTCTGTATCCCGCCCGGCCTGTATTTTTGCAAGCAGCAACGTATTCCAAATGGCGATGCCGCCAGGATCCAAATCTGAGGCCTGTTCTAGATCCGCGATGGCTGCCTCAAGGTCACCGTTACCACGAAGCAGTGTGGCACGAAGATAAAGGGCATAGGGGGCTGCCTCCTGATCACTGAGGGCTTTGGACAATGAGGAAATGGCGTCCCCGGCCCGGCCGGCATGCTGTTGAGTCCGGGCTAATGCGATCCATGCCATGGCATCTGAAGGCTCTTCCTTCAATATTTGAAGGGCCAGCGCCTTGGTTTCCGACCAATCAAGATCCTTCGTGCTTTCTGAAAGGCGTTCACGCCATGCAGACAGCTTGGCGCGGCGGAGATCCTCAGGGCTTGGTGTTGGCAAGGCCACAACAGCTTCCCCTGTGGTCACCCCCAATGCGTTTGTGCTTGGCTGCGACTCTTTGCGAATTGCAAAAAAAACGATCGTCGCAACGAGGGCGGCTGACAAAATCACGGCAGTGATGGAAAATATCAGAGCGGGACGGGCTTGGGTGTATCGTTTGTCCTGTTTGTCCCAGAATCCCATACTTTCAAATTCTAGCTTTGGGGGGCCGCTGTTCTCTGATATGCGCAAAACTTTGCCAGTGCGCTTTCCAGGTCTGAGGGGCGAAAGGGTTTTTGCAGAAAGTCATCCATGCCGGCCTCCCGGCAGCTGGCCATTTCCTCGGGCATGGTCTCCGCTGTCACTGCGATGATGTAGGTCCGGGGTGTTCCTGTGTTCTCTTTTGACCGGATGATGGTCGTGGCCTCGATGCCGTTCATGACCGGCATCTGAACATCCATGAAGATCAGGTCGGCTGCAGCCGCCGTGGCGGCCTGGCCATCGGTGACCACGGCAACCTCAATGCCATATCGTCGCAAGTGATGACGCAAGAGTGAGGCATTCACGGGATTATCCTCCGCGATGAGAAACCGCAGGGGTGAAAAATCGAAATCCTTGACGTCAGTTGCCGCCGGGGCAACCGCGTTGATTTTGGCAAGGTCCGCGGTGGAGGCTTCTCCGACGGAGATTGTGAATACAAACTCGCTGCCGACTTTGACGTCGGGATTGATGTGAATCGAGCCGCCCATGAGTTCGCAGAGGCGCCGACAGATCGCGAGTCCCAGCCCTGTCCCGCCATACTTTCGAGCGGTGGAGACATCCAACTGATCGAAGGATTGAAAGAGCGAGGGAAGTTTTTCTTCGGGGATGCCGATCCCGTTGTCAGCCACCGAGAAAGTGAGGGTTTTGCCATCATCCGAGGAGGAGGCGCTGACAGTGATCGTGCCAGCACGCGTGAATTTGATGGAGTTGGAGACCAGGTTGGAAAGCACCTGCCTGAGCCTTGTGGCATCTCCACAGACGGCGGGTGGCAGAGCGTGGGGCAAGTTCCATGAGATCGATGTGCCATTTTCGGCAGCACGAGGGGCAAAGAGTTTGCAGATCTCCAGCACCACACGACCGGGGTCGAAGGCTTCACTTTCGATGTCGAGCTTCCCAGCTTCGATTTTGGAGAAATCAAGAATGTCATTCAGAATTCTGAGCAGCGATTTGCCACTGTTGCGAATGGTTTCCAGGTGTTCGGATTGTGCTGTGTTTAACTCCGTTCCAGCGAGGAGGTCCGAGTATCCCAAAATACCATTGAGGGGAGTGCGGACCTCATGACTCATCATGGCAAGGAACTCAGATTTGGCGCGGGTCACTTCTTCAAGCCGGTTGTTGAGTGCGCTGAGCGTGACATTGCGGGCCAGCAGCAGTCCGTGATCTTCGATCAGGGCCAGACGCATCAGTTCAAGGGCGGTGGCCAGTTCGCCAATCTCATCTTTGCGGCTTTGTATTTTTGGGAAAGGGGTCTCCAGTTCTCCATGGGTGATTTGCACAGCGGCCTTGGCCATGGCTCGCACAGGTTGGGCGAGGTTTGTTCCAATCAAGTAGGCCGCGAGCAGAAAAACGATCATTGCGATGGGGACAGCCACAAGCAGTCCGGTCCGGATCTGTGCTGAAAGCCGCTCCGCCTGAGCATTCGCAAGTTCTGCAACCTGTCGGTGGATTGCGACCAATTCGGAAGCCTTTGCACGGGCCTCATCCATCAGGATTCTTCCCCTCCCGACTCCCACAAATGCCCTGGCAGCTTCCAGTCCCTGCGTTTCCGCAATCCGGAGTGACTCTTCGATGATGGTCAGTTTTGCGGTGGCTACGGAGTCGAAGGCATCAATCGAAGGGGATACCTCGAAATCGGGCGTGCTCTCCCGTATGGCAGTAAACGCATCTTTTAGCCTTGATGCTGCGTTTTTGGAGGGCTCCAAGTAGGCAGCATCCCCCGTGATCAGGTAACCGCGTTGGGCGGTTTCAGCATCCTGCAGGACATCAAGCGCCTCTCCAAGATGAAGAAGCATCATGCGCTGTTCGGCCCTCTGACGGTACGATCCCAATAACGCATCCAAGGAAAGGACAGCCACGCAACCCACGACCCCCGCAAAAATTGCGGAAACCAACGCAGAAACAAAAATTTTCCTGGTGATCGTCATTGTGATGGCTGGCCGATGGTTCCTGCGTTGAAAGGCCGTGTCCCCTCTAAAAGATATCGATCTCTTTGGGATTGTTGACGCCCTCACGCTTTTCAATCATGGCGGCACGGTCTTCAGCTTTTTCTGCCGCGAGGATCAGGAGTTTTGCATCATCGTGAAGGTCCTCGTTGATGAGAGCCTTGGCGGCGCGGCGTTTTTTTTCGGCAAGGGTGCGCAGGGTTTCAATTTCTGCGAGCTGTTCCCGGGTGAGCGGAGGCGGCAAGGGGTGCCCAATGGTCCCGAGCAGAGGTCGCGTTGCCCGGGCATGGATCGTGATGAGACCTGACGTCGCGAGGCGCTGGAGGGCCTCCCAGGTCGGGGCATCAAGGATTTCGAGGGTGGGTTTGTCTCCCCGCCATGCAGAATGATGGAAGGCTTCTTCGATGGCTGGTCGGTGGTTGCCGACATGATCGTGGACGACCGCGACAAGCAGGGGAGTCTCCGAGCCTGGAATCCATGTCTCATGACAGTGGACAAGTTGGTCTCCAAGTTTGGCTTTCGCGCGCTGGGCAAACGCCGCAGCGGGATCAGAGGAGAACGAGCTGGCGCTCCCATTCGGGCTCTCAATCGGGACACGTGCCAAAATTTGCTCCAACCTTTTGAGCAGGGCCTGCCTGCCATTTTTTAGTTTTATTTCTGCAAGGTTCCCAACACCATCCAACACCCCCTGCGCCAATTCCATCTTGTTCGCAAGACTGCCCAGCATCCCATGCTCGATGGTATTTTCTGCAATGAGATTGATGACGGTGACTGGGCGGCGCTGGTTTTTCCGCCAAGCGCGGGCAATCCGCTGCTCGAGTTTGGCGGGGTTCCATGGCAGGTCGCAATTAATGACGACACTTGCGTTCTGAAGGTTGAGACCAACCCCGCCGGAATCTGTGCTTAGAAAGAGGCGGCAGTTCGGGTCATCTCTGAATGCTAAAATTTCGGCACGTCGTCGCTTTTGCGGAACTCTGCCTGTATGCCATGCAAAGCCGATATCTTCGTTTTCCGCCCAGGCCCGGACTTTGGAAAGCATTCCCTCCCATTCTGAGAAAACGATGATTTTCACATCCTTGTCGGATAGTGATTCCTCCAAGACCCGCGCCAGTTCTCCCAGCTTCGGACAGTCCTGGCAGGGATTTTTTTTCAGAATGGATGGGGAATCACAAATCATTCTCATGATGTTCATGAGCACCATGAGGAGATCTTGTTCCTTGGGAGTGAGAGGGCGGCGTTTGGATTTCTGAACAAGCTCGGCGACTTGCTTTTCGTAGGATGAATATTCATCCCGCATGGTGGGCGTGAGTGGAACAAAGAGGTTGCGGTCGGTGCGATCTGGCAGCTCGGTCTCGACGTCGGCCTTGCGGCGGCGGAGCAGAAGCGGCCGGACGCGGTCGCGAAGAAGATGGAGATTTTTGTAGCCCTCTGGCCGGCCTTTATCATCAAACGAATAGTAGTCCCGGTTAAACCGGAACAGTGGACCGAGTACCGAGGGATCGAGGAAATCCACAAGAGAGCGCAGTTCGTCGATGCGGTTTTCGATGGGTGTTCCTGTGAGAACAAATGCGTATCGACTCTCCAGGCGTTTGATGGCTTGAGCTGTTTTGGTTGACCAATTCTTGATGCGCTGGGCCTCGTCGAGGACGATAATGTCAGGGCGGAGCCGTTGGTTGAGATCGAGGCTGTCGGCAACGACCTGCTCATAGTTTGCAATCGTGAAGAATGGGGGGTTGGGTTCGCTGTAGAGTTGGGCGCGGAGCGAGCGACCTCCAAAGATCAGACGCAGGGGAAAGTTGGTGAATTTTTGGATTTGTTCTTCCCATTCCGTTTTCAGCGATGCCGGTGTCACAACCAGCACACGCTTCGCTTTTCCAAGATGGTGAAGAAGAGCGCATGCCGCAATGGCTTGGATGGTCTTGCCAAGACCCATTTCATCCGCCAGCAAGGCGCGTTCTCCAAATGCCAGGTGAAGCATGCCTTCTCGCTGGTATGGGAACAGCGGTGAGAGTGTGACATGTTCCGGCTGGGTGCCACTCAGCACACCGGCTTCATACTCCCGACGCAAAACCACCCGCTCATTTTCCTGTCGGCGGGCCTTGAGCCATGGCCCAACATCCTGAGAAATTCGGAGGGCAGTGCTGCGCGATTTTCCAAGTTCTTTGACAAGGTCCTCCGGGGGGATATCAGGAATTTGAAACCCCTGTTCATCAAATCGGGCACGCAGACTTGGAGGTAATTTTGAGAGTCCCCGTTCAACCCGTAATCCCTTGGCTGAAGGTACGACATCAATGCGCGGTGAGGGAAGGCGCTGGGCTCCTTTGAACTCTGCGCGCTCGCGGCGGGCCAACTGAAGCAGGACCGCCTCAATGTGTTTGCAACTTCCGAGTCCATTGATTCGAAAATCCGTGCACGTGCATGAAAACTGTCGTGTGAGCAGGTCACGGATTTCAATCCGATAGGCCATCCCGCTGGATGATCGCACTTCGAAATTCGAAAAAATGCGGTGTTCAGCGCCAAGGTTCGAGATTCGAAAGGTTTCCTCTTTGGCACGAATTTGACGCTTCAAAAGCTCATGAGCATCCGTCGTGCGCCAATCAGTGGGGGGAGGCAGTGGAGGTTTGTTATACTTCCGTCGCTGGGATTGTGCTGGTTTTTTCATTGCCGACGTTGTTCAGGCATTTTAGCCGTTCTCGCTGATGATTTTTTCATTGGCACAGTTGACGTGCTCGGCGCGAATGCCTGAGCCACCAAACAGGAGTCCCCCGCCGGCATTTTTGATATTTGTGGCTCTTTCGGCATAGGTGCTTGGGCTGACCAATGAATGCGGTGGGCCGTCATTTCCTTCATCAGAAAGCAGAAGGACCATGGGCGGCGAGAGGAGCGCCGGCATCATGGGGAAGACCGCTTCAAAGGGACCACCCACAACGTCAGCTCCTTCATTCTGAAGAGTCCGGAAAGCCTGTGCAAAATCCCCATGGGAGCTGCAGGCGATGGAACAGATGGCCGGGCAATGGTGCAGGGCCTGTTTGACGTGAAGAGCCATGATCAATTCGTCAAGGCTCGTGAAATTCTCAAAAAAAATGAGGTCGGATCCGCCGTCGAGGAGCGCACCCACACGGGCTTGGTAGGCGGACGGTGTCCCGTGGTTTTCCTGCCCGACCGTCCCTGCGACCAGGGCAGCCGTTCCCCGTGCGGCTGACTTGGCCAATTGGGCCGCAAGCCAGTGAAGTTCGCTGAGGCGGTTTTCAAGCCCATGTGCTTCAAGGTCATGTGCACGGGCACGGAGGCTGTTTGTTCGGATGACTTGCGCTCCCGCATTGAGAAAGCTGGCATGAACTGCCGTGACTGCATCCGGGTTGGAAAGGTTGAGTTCTTCCGGGAAAAGGTTGCAGGAATGTCCGTGGGCTTCCAAGGTCGCGGGGAGATCGCCATCCCCGAGGACCAAACGACGCGAAACCTCCTCAAGGAAGTCTTTCATGGCACCGGTTTGAGAGCGGCAATGGATGCCATCACCCGGTCACTCAGGCGCTGGTAGGTGTCCCGATCTCCTCCGGCGAGGTCTTCCTTCGAAAACCGCAGGGGCTCCCCGATGGACACGATGATTGGCAGGAGTCTTGGAAAGGCAGCATCTCGTGGAAATGCCTCAAAACTGCCAAAGATGCGCATGGGGAGAACGGTCGCACCCGTTTTTGCAATCACGAGTCCAAGGCCTCCCCTCGCTTTCCCGAGCGACCCGTCGCGGCTGCGTGTGCCTTCTGGAAAGAGCACCACACCCTCTCCTTGATTGATTTTGCGAATGACCCCACGGAGAGCGGACATATCATTGCCATCGCGCTCAACAGGAATGACATTCATGGCCGGGAAAAGCGGTCCAAAAAACGGCCAGTCCATGAGGCTTTTTCTTGCAAGATAATGCACAGCTCTTCGTGAGCAGATGCCTGCCAGAGGGGGATCGAAATAGCTGGCATGATTCACTGCAAGGATCAGCGGTCCGGATTCGATCATTCTCTCGGGATGAATGATTTTCATGGAGAAGGCAAACCGAGCGACAAATTTCGCCAGATTGTAGAAAATATTGTAAACAATGTTCATCCCTGCGGTGCCGTCAGTCCGGATTTTTCCAAATGGGTGAGCACGAGCTCAATGACCTCCTCAATGCCGATATGGGTGGTGTCGATGACAGTGGCATCTGCAGCGGCAATCAGGGGTGCGACGGCGCGCTGGGAGTCCATGCGGTCCCGCTCCGCGATGCGGTCGGTTTCCCCTTCAGCCGCTCGGCGCCGAAGACGTTCCTCGGGGCTGGCATCGATGTAGAATTTGTGGGGAGTTTGTGGAAAAACGCAGGACCCGATGTCGCGGCCTTCAATCACACAATCTCTGGTGGCCGCGAGGGCGCGGAATTGGCCGGAAAGCACGGCCCTCACAACATCCAATTGGGAAACCGGGGAGACATGGGCATTGACTTCCGGTTCGCGCAGGTGGGCGGAAGGGTCGATATCGTCAATCAGCAGTCTTGCGACGTCCCCATCAAACCCCGCTGACAACTCGGTGCGGGAAAGGACTTCTCTGGCCGAGCTTTCGTCAACACCCCGCGAACTCTCTTTGAGCAGCCACCATGTGATCGCACGATAAAACGCGCCAGAGTTCACCCAGGCAAACCCCAACCTGTGGGCCAGTCGTTTGGCGACCGTGCTTTTTCCGGAGGCGGCAGGGCCGTCAATCGCGATGACTCGACGCACCATGGTTCAGCCCTCCGCAGTGTCCGGCAACCTGCCGACTCCGCTGAATACTCTTACGCTGCCCCGTGGACGACTGGCACCTTTTTGAAAAATCTTGAGCGTTTTTTCGAAATCCGGATAGGAGGTCTTTACGCAGGCGGTGTTCTCAATGATGGTCCGGCCGGTGGCAAAGAGACCGGCCACGGCAAAAGCCATGGCGATGCGGTGGTCTCCGAAGCTTGGCAACTTCGCCCCTTTCAATTTTGCTCCTCCGGTAATCGTCATTCCATCGGGACTCTCTTCCACCGTCACTCCCATGGCACGCAAATTTGACGCAATTGCAGCAATTCGATCAGTTTCTTTCACGCGCAACTCCGCGGCATCGCGAATGATTGTTGTCCCCTGTGCGAGGGCCCCGGCGACTGCGATGGCAGGAAGTTCATCAATCACGTTGGCAATCTCTGCCCCCCCAATGGTGGTCCCGCGAAGGGACGCACCCCGGATGTCCACCAATCCGAAGGGCTCTCCCTGATCGCTGATCTCCACAACTTCTCTCACCCGCACCCCCATTCTCACAAGCACGGCAAGGATGCCAGTGCGTGTGGGGTTCAGGCCAACATCCTTGACCAGCAGACGGGAGCCAGGGCGCGCACCAGCGGCCACCAGCCAGAACGCTGCGCTTGAGATATCGCCGGGCACTTTAAAATCTCTGGACTCAACTTTCTGTTTGCCAGCCAGGGTCACCCGGATTTTTGGGCTCGCGCCGTTATTTGCATCCTTGAGCTGTTCGCGTCGGAGCTTGACCAAAAAATAATTCATCATCCGCTCCGTATGGTCCCGGCTGGCCGATGGTTCGGTGACCGTGGTGATTCCCTCGGCAAACAGGCTGGCAAAAAGAATGGCGCTTTTCACTTGGGCACTCGCGACCGGGGTTTCGTAGGCGACGGCTTTGAGTGAGCCGCCCTCCACCACCAGGGGCGGGGCCCCGCCGTCGCCCTCGGCACGAAGGTTGGCCCCCATGAGGGCCAGGGGTTCGATCACACGCCGCATGGGGCGTTTGGACAATGAAGGATCGCCCACCAGACGGCTCTGAAAGGGCTGGGCTGCCAGGATTCCGGAGAGCAAACGCATGGTTGTTCCCGAGTTTCCACAATCCAGATCCTCTTTCGGGGCTTGAAAGTTGCCGTCACAACCATGGATCGTCACTTCCCCATCCGATTCCCGCTCCACCTTCACCCCAAGTTGCTCCATCACACTCAGCGTGCTGCGGCAGTCTTCACCCTCCAGGAAATTTGAAATCTTGCAGGGGCCATTCGAGAGGGAGGCGAGCATCACGGCGCGGTGAGAAATGCTTTTGTCACCGGGCACGGTGATTTCTCCCTCAAAAGGCACGCCCCGGCGCACTTTGATCTGGTCTTCGTTCATTTCAAATCATTTCTCACATCTCTCGCTTGCAAAAGAAATTTTTCCAAGCCGCATCGATCTCCGGTCTCCAATAAATTGGCAAACACCCGCATTTCGCTGTGTAATTCCCTGAGTGAGGCGAGCACTTCCAGACGATTCTCCAAAAAAATCTCCGCCCACATTCCCGGCGGGCCGGACGCCACACGGGTCGTATCCCGGAAGCCACTTCCTGTGACCCCGAGGGCTGCCGGGAGGGATCCCTCGACGGACTTGGCCAATATCGAAGCAACAGCATGGGGCAGGTGGCTGGATCTTGCGACGAGCCGGTCGTGTTCGCTGGCCGTCTCAACCAAGTTTTTGCATCCCACCGAGGTCCAGAAATCCGAGATGTGGGAGAGGGCGCTCTTTTCGGTTTTTGCTGTTGGTGTGAGAACGCAGGTCGCTCCTTCAAAGAGATCGGCATTTGCAAATTCGATACCGGATTGTTCGGAGCCGGCCATGGGATGTGCACCAACAAATCGCCCTCCGAAGATTGGTTCCAGCGTCCCAACCACGGATGCTTTCACGCTGCCCGCATCGGTGATCAGCGTCGCATCGGAAATTGACTCAACAATCTCTTTGGCCAAAAGTTCCATGGCTCCCACCGGGCAACAAAAAACAAGAATCCGAGCCTCGCGCACGATTTCTGCCGCCTGGCTGCTCACCACCGCAGAGGGAAACGCGCGTTGGGTTTTCTCCACCGAAGCGGGCCGAGCCCAGAACCTCAGAGCACAATCCGGGTTTCTTTTTTCGAGTGCCAATCCGAGGGAACCTCCGATCAAACCCGGTCCAAAAATCGCGATGGCTCTCAGGGCACCAAAAAGATCTTACTGGTGTAAGGGCATTTCACCTCGGTGCCGGGAGGGAATCCCCGCACGTCCACATAGCCGGCGTAGGCCGCATGCGGACTGGTCACAAATCCTGGTTTGCCGGGCACGGGCGTCGCGTAAGGAAGATCGCGGGTCGGAGGTGCTGCGATGGAGGCATCCGGCGTTGGGGTTGGTGTCGGTGGAGGCGCCACCTCGGTCACGGTGGCTGCAGGGTCAGGCGTTGGGGTTGGTGTGACGAACCCGGAATCCGTGGTTGTCCCTTGATAGCCATAACGACTTCTCCCGCCGGGAGGCGCTTCTTCTTTCTCTGGCTGGCAAGCTGCTAGAGCTCCCAATGCCACGGCGGCAACCACAATCCATGATGACTTTTTCATATTCAGATAACTCCTATTAAAACGCACCATCCCGCGCCAACTTGCAATGCAAATCTCATATCAACGATGCGGTTATAACGTCAACCCCAGCTCGGCCAACTTTTTTCTGGTCTCCGCAGGGTCCCAATTCAACACCGAATGAATGCCCAAGGTGGCAGCAACTTCGCACAGCAGGGGACGGTCCTCAATGTAGGCGACCTGATTCGGGTGGACCTGCGCGACGTCCAGCGCCAATCGGTAAATATCAAGATCCGGCTTCCGAAAATGCACAAACGCCGAGACCACAAAAAAATCCACAAAATCCTTCAGGTGAAAGCGGCTGATCCGGTCTTCAGCAATCTCCCGGCCTTCATTGCTCACCACCGCAACCCGCAGCCCATAAACCGCCTTCAATTTTTTTACCAGACCGATCGTCTCCTCATAAGGCGTCGCCTGCTCCAGAATGAACTTGGTGACGTCCTCCGCCGTGTAGTCTCTCGGTTCATAAAAAATGATCTGACGCAAATAGGTCTCGAGTGTCATTTTGCCCTCTTCATAGGTGTCATATGTCACACGATGACGGTGATCGAGCTCCTCGTAATCCACGCCAAAGTGTTCCGCCGTTTTTTTGCGAAGGGCGGTGTCCCATCCATTCGTGAGCAAAACTCCCCCGATATCGAGGAACAGCGTGGTGATTGGGGATTCTGCCATGGGTGCTTCCTACCTGTGAATGGCCCGGTTCGCAAGCCCATCTTGATACAATTGGTGCTTTTGGTGGAGCCCTTGGTGGGGTAAGAGAGTGGATTTTTAAAGATGTCCTCACTCAGAGATATTGCCCAAGAACTGGGCGTTTCCATTTCGCTGGTTTCCAAAGTGCTGAATGATCGTTTGGGCACCACAGGGGTTCGCCCGCCTCTTGTCCAAAAGATCCGGGCCGCGGCAGAAAGAATGGGCTACCAAAAAAACCTGAGCGCCATCTCCCTCCTTGAGCGCCGTCAGAATGCCATCGCGGTGTTTGTCCATTCCCAAAATTCCCAAGGCAGTGGGATCGTGGAACGATTGCTGGATGGCATCTCCCGCGCGACAGGAGAACGGGCGCAACGGATCAGCTTGGAATTTTTTGTTGATGCTGCGGACTTTCTCAGCAAACGCGAGAGCCTGCACTCGGGCCGTGTGGATGGGCTGATCGTCACCGGGGTCAGTCACCCGGAACTCTCCCAGGAGTTGTTGGCCATCCAGACGAATGGACTTCCCATCGTCACCATTTATAATGACCCGCTTCACCCGGACATTGTGAATGTCGGCATTGCGGACGCTGCCCTCTCGGACGCAGCCACCTCCCATCTCATCGAATTGGGATGCACTCGAATCCTCCACCTCTCCGTTCTTTCCTCCCGAGAAGAGGGGCACCGCACCGCACTGACTCGCGCCGGTTTTCCGATTGAACCCCCATTGATCATCCCCATAGGAAGGCCGGAGGGATTTAGCGCAAAGGCCGGGGCAAATGCCATCCGCACGGTTCTGGAGCACAGCCTGGTGTTTGATGGTGTGAGCGCTCAAAGCGATGCCCAGGCTTTTGGTGTCATCAATGAGCTCACGCGTGCGGGTATAAAGGTGCCCGATGACGTCAAAGTCATCGGCATTGACAATGCCCCGTTCGACGAACTCTGCATCGTTCCTCTCAGCAGCGTCTCCCAGCGGCTGGTAGATCGCGGTCGCCTCGCTGTCGAAACCCTCGAAGCCCTCATTAAAGGAGATCCGATTCCGAACCATAAGATCGAGCCCCGTCTCCGCCTTCGCGCTTCCTCGGCCCCCTCGGCCTGAAGTGACCGCAGGCAAACGCGCGAGGCGCCCTGTGGTGGTAGGGAAGGCGGTCCTCCTTCGCCAAGGCTATGGAGGACACGTCCTCCGCCGTCCCTCGCATCGGGAGATTCAACGGCAAGCAGGAGATCGCAGAACCGGGGTATGACTCCGATTCCCTGTTCCCCTTCAATCACACCCCTTTCAATCAAGCCATTGATTAAAAGTTTGACATCGCCGAGCATCTCACTCAAATTTGGGTGATGAACCTCCCGCACCACCTTCGTTTTTTACTTCTTCTCTTGCTTGCCGTTCTTTTTCTGGGGGACGCCCGGGCTGAGGAGAAGCAGCTCTCGGTCTATTTTATTGGGAACAGCCTGACAGCGAGTACGACGCTTGATCGGGTTCATGGGTTCTTCAAGCAGCGGGGGATTGATCTGCAGTTTGGGAGTCAAATTTCCGGCGGAAAGAGTCTGTTTCGTCATTTGAACTACAAAAAAGAGCCCGATCAAAAGTGGGTCTCATGGGAGACGAGTGTTCCGAATGGGGGAACGTTTACCCCGGATATAAACTATCACAGCACCGATCCTGCGAAGTGGAGATTTGGGCGGTATGATACCGCCCTTGCAAATCACAAGTGGGATGTTGTGGTGATGCAGCCTTTTCTGGGGTCCTCGCTGCATGATGAGTTGGAGGCGGTGACCGCGTTTATGACACTGGCACTGGAGAAGAACCCCGAGGTGATATTTTACATTTATCAGACCTGGCCGCGACGGCCCCGGGCAGCCGGAACGAGCGATTCGCCGAATGCGGGTCTTGCTCAGGACATTGACTATCCTGCGTTATGGAACACCCCATACACCGCATCGGTAGATGACACCAGCAAGCAGGCTACCGAGAACGCGGCAACCCGCAGTTTTTATGCAAAATTGCGTGAGGAGGCTTCGAAAAAATTCCCTGAGATGAAACAGCCGGTGCGCTTGATTCCGGTGGGCGAGGTGCTTTTTGCCATGGATGAAAAAATCAAAAATGGGTCACTGCCCGGGCTGACTGAATTGGTGGCCAGAGATCCCTCCAAAGTGCCCGGTTGGGATGCTGCCAAGGGAATCACGGCTGGGATTAATATCGTTTATGCAGACCCCGTGCATTTTAACCCGATGCCTCATAAAGCCGGCGTTCTGGGTAACTTGATCTCTGGAACGACCATTTTCTCGGTGTTGAGCGGGGAGAATCCCTTGGGCTTGGATGCGGGGGGATATCAATTCGATGTGGAGATAGATGCGGACTTGGTGAAGGCGGTTCAGGAACTGATCTGGAAGGTTGTGACCGCTGATCCCATGACCGGCGTGACTCCGTGAATGTGCTTTACGTGGACATCGATTCGTTGCGGCCCGACCATTTGGGCTGTTACGGATACCATCGCTCCACCAGTCCCAACATTGACAGAATCGCTGCGGGGGGCGTTCGGTTTACGAATTGTTACACCTCGGACGCGCCCTGCCTGCCCAGTCGCACGGCGCTGTTTTCCGGGTTGTTTGGCATCCATTCGGGTGTGGTGAATCATGGCGGCGTGGCCGCTCAACCCTTCCAGCAAGGAGCGGGACGAGGATTTCGAGATTGGTATGGGGAAAATTCCTGGCCATCCCGTTTCCGGAAATTGGGATATCACACCGCCACCATCAGTTCCTTTGGAGAGCGCCATAGCGCCTGGCATTGGTATGCGGGGTTTAACGAGGTTTTTAATTCCGGACGGGGCGGCAACGAATCCGCAGAAGAAATTTTTCCCATCGCCAAGGATTGGCTTTGTGATCGGGGCGAGCAGCCCCAACCCTGGTTCCTGCATCTGAATCTTTGGGATCCCCACACCCCTTACCGTGTCCCTCCTTCCTATGGAAACCCATTTGCGGACATGCCTCTTCCTGACTGGTACTCGGAGGACATCCGGCAGGCGCACTGGCAGGGGTGTGGCCCCCACAGCGCCCAAGAGGTCATGGGCTACTCGGATGAGGTGCCAGCGTATTTGATGGGGCGTGAGTTGCCCAGACAGCCTTGGAAACTCGACTCCCCGGAGGAGGCGCGCCGAGTTTTTGACGGGTATGACACAGGCGTTCACTACGCGGACCATTATTTGGGTCAAGTTCTTGCGGTGCTTGAGGAGACCGGCCAACTTGAAAATACGGCGATCATCATCTCAGCAGACCATGGAGAAAACCTTGGAGAGCTGAACATTTATGGGGATCATCAAACAGCCGATCATATCACCTGCCGCGTCCCTCTCATCATTCGGTGGCCGGGTGTGACGGACTCTCAAGCAGGACGCGTGGACACAGCCTTGCACTATCATTTTGATTTTGCGGCCACCGCCGTGGAACTCGCGGGTGGGACGATGGACGCAGCAGACGCCTGCAGTTTTGCTTCAGCCTTCAGAGATGGGAGTTCGATGGGACGCGAGAGCCTGGTGCTCTCACAAGGAGCTTGGTGTGTTCAACGTGGCGTGCGCTGGGGTGAGCATTTGTATCTGCGCACATGGCACGATGCCTGGCATCACTTTCCCTCCGAAATGCTTTTCAATATTAAAAGCGATCCCCATGAACTCCTAAACCTCGCTCCCAACCAGATGGCATTGTTGGGCCAGGGACGCCAAATCCTGTCGGATTGGCGACGGGACATGTTAGCAAGCTCTTCCACGGGGCATGATCCATTGGACACGGTGCTGGCGGAAGGTGGATCCCTGCATGCCAGGGAAAATGTGGGTTACCAAAGTCGTCTCCGGAACACTGGCCGTGCTGCGATCGCGGATCGCTTTGAAACCCGCGTCAACGCCACCACCACCTCCTCCTAAAACGCAAACCCATCCTGAAGCCCCCAACCCCATGAGCCCATCAATTTACCAACATCTCAAAAATCTCAGCATTGCCGCGTTCCTTTTTCCGGTCATCACCGTGAGCGCCCAAGTCCAACCCGAGGCCCCCGCGGACTACTTTCAGCAAGTTCCCGATAGCTCGATGGAAAGCCGCAAGTGGCAGGCAGGAGCGCAGGAACTTCCACCGCTGGATCGCATCCTTGCCATGTCAGCCGACAAATATCCGGTTTACGGGATCTATGCCTGGGGAGATGAGTTCCAGCGAGCCAGTGAGGAAATTCTCAAGGTGGGATTCCGTGTTGTGCGGTTATCCGGTCCGTGGCCGCAATCCGAAGGTGCGTTAAAAACAGCGGCCAAAAATGACATGGAAGTCCTTTACACCGTGGTGAACGCCCAGCGTCACGAGAATCAGCGTGGTTGGAAGCGCCCGGACTTTGAAAGTGATGAAGCTTTTGTGGCCGACTACCTCGATGCGATGCAGGAATTCCTCAAAACCTATGGGCCGGATGGGGCCTTCTTTTCTGGCACTGGTTTGAAGAGCCCGGTGGCGGTGGTCGAGGTCCTGAACGAACCGAATTTTCACTATATGATCCCCGACCGGGAACCTCGTGCGGAGGTTCTTGCGGAGCGCATTGCCCTTTACGGGATGGTCCTGGAAGCCGTCGCACCAAAGATCCGCGAGTTGGCACCCACGGTAAAAATTGCTGCATTCTCCACGGGGGGCGGAGGGCCGATCGTTGCGGACGTGCCCTTTGTGCAGGGAGTCACGGACCGCCACCCAAAAATCCACAAACTCTACGATATCCTCAGCACCCACCCCTACATGCAAGGCGCGCCACCCGAGATGTTCAAAGTCAAAAAATGGGGTCCTCGTGCCATGTCAAGCAATGTGGCCTCCTTGCGGGAAATCCTTGCAAAAGGCGGGGCCGATCAGACGCCCATTTGGTTCACGGAGCTGGGTTTTCCACTCACGCAAGCCGCCGGCGGAAGCCTCAAAATGCCGCCAAAATTTGATGAGTTTTGTGTCACAAAAGACATGCAGGCCGCCTACATTGTCCGTCAGTATTTGTGGGCCATGCGCCTGGGTGTTCCCAGGGTTCACCTCATGAGTTTGCACGACACCGATTCCTTCAACAGTGGCATCCTCGAACGTGGCTCCCTCACGTGGCGGCCCTCAGCCCACGCCATTCATAACCTCATCCAGCGACTGCCCAACCCCAAAATGCTGGGAGCCATCAGCGACGGCAAAAACAACACCTTCGCCTATCGTTACAACCCGGATCACACCCAACCCGGTGCCCCCGAGGTTGTTGTCGCATGGAACACCGTGGGCCCGGCGAAACTGGAAATCCCGTGGACACATTCCAAGGCCACACTTTTTGACATGGTGGGCAATTCCCGCGAGGTGACACCGGTCGACGGAAACCTGACCCTTGATGTTGGCCCCTACCCCCTCTTTGTTCAGCCGTAGAGGCAATCCCAAAGTCACTTACCGCTTTCCGCGTTTGGCGGGGTATTTCATGGGTTTGCGACGGGGCTCAATTTTTGAAACCCCGGTTCCGTTTTTGAGTTCGGTGATTTGGTCGCGGAGCAGGGCGGCTCTTTCGTATTCGAGGTTTCCTGCGGCGATGGACATCTCCTGCTCAAGCTCACGGATCAGTTCATTCAAATCAAAATCCGCAGGGGTTTCGCGAACAATGCCCTGTTCGAGTTCGCGGCCCTGAAGAATCACGTGCAGGCTCTCCTGCACCGCGCGTTGGACGCTTTTTGGGGTGATCCCGTGTTCCTTATTGTAAGCAAGTTGGCGGCCTCTGCGGTAATCGCTGACATCGATGAGGGCCTGCATGCTTCCGGTGACCGTGTCAGCAAAAAGAACCACCTCGCCATTGAGGTGACGCGCGGCACGGCCGGCCGTTTGAATCAAAGACGTCTGTGAGCGCAGATACCCTTCTTTATCCGCATCGAGAATACAAACGAGACTGACCTCCGGCAGATCGAGGCCTTCCCGAAGAAGGTTGATTCCCACCAAGACATCGCACTCGCCAGCCCGCAGGCCACGCAAAATTTCCACCCGTTCGATGGTGTCAATATCGCTGTGCAGATACCGCACCTTGAGCCCCACATCCCGCAAATAATCGGCAAGATCTTCGGCAGTGCGTTTGGTCAGGGTCGTCACAAGGACGCGCTCGTTTTTTTCAATGCGCTGACGGCATAACTCAATGGTTTCGTCAATCTGAGCCTTGAGCGGGCGCAGTGTGATCTTGGGATCGATCAATCCCGTGGGGCGAATGATCTGCTCGACCACGAGCGGTTTTCCCGGGGTGTGGACATCCAGCTCGGTGGTGCGGTTTTTATCACTCTGCGCACGGCTCGCCGCGACCGTTGGAACCCCCTGCTCGCGGAAGGATTTGTCCGGGTTGGGGATATACCCGGTGTTTCCAACCACGCTGTTCCGGATCTCAAAGGCACCCGGAGTGGCACTCACGTAAACGAGTTGTTTGGTGACCCCCATGAACTCCTCAAAATTCAGAGGTCGGTTATCAAGGGCACTGGGGAGGCGGAAGCCGTAATTCACAAGAACCGTCTTCCGCGATCGGTCTCCCGCAAACATCCCGCCCACTTGCGGTACCGTCGCGTGAGATTCGTCAATCACCGTGAGTGTGTTCTCCGGCAAAAAGTCCATCAAGGTATAGGGCCGCGACCCGGGGGGGCGCCCGGTCAAATGACGGGAATAGTTCTCGATCCCATTGCAGAACCCCATCTCCTGCATCATCTCCAGGTCGAACTCGGTGCGCTGTTTGATGCGCTGGGCTTCGATGAGCTTGCCTTCCCTCTCAAACTCGATGACCCGCCCCTCCATTTCCTCCCGAATCGCGCGGGCGGCCCGCTGGAGTTTGTCATATGGCGTCACAAATTGTTTGGCCGGAAAAATGGTGACCGTTGTCAAAGTGGCATTCACATGGCCGGTGAGGGGATCAAAACGGCTGATGCGGTCAATCTCATCACCAAAAAATTCCACCCGGATCGCTTCATCTTCCACCTGGGCCTGATGGATCTCCACCACATCCCCGCGCACGCGGAATTTGCCGCGGGCAAATGCCACATCGTTGCGCTCATAAAGCATGTCCACCAGCTTCGCCAGCAGGGCCTCCCGCGCGAGTTGCTGGCCATGCTTGATCGTCACCAACATCTGCAGAAAATCCTCCGGGGATGCCAACCCATAAATGCACGAAACACTGGCGACAACAATCGTGTCGCGCCGCGTCAGCAGAGAACTCACCGCCGAAAGCCGCAGTCGCTCGATCTCCTCATTGATGGAACTGTCTTTCTCAATGTAGGTGTCGGTTCGGGGAATGTAGGCTTCGGGTTGGTAGTAGTCGAAGTAGCTGACAAAATACTCCACCGCATTGTCCGGGAAAAACTGCTTGAACTCGCTGTAAAGCTGCGCTGCCAGCGTTTTGTTGTGCGACATGATCAGCGTCGGACGGTCCAAATCCCGAATCACATTCGCAATCGTGAAGGTTTTCCCCGATCCTGTGACCCCGAGGAGGGTTTGATGACGGTTCCCCGCATCCAGGGACCTCCCGAGTTTTGATATGGCCTGCCCCTGATCCCCACGCGGGGTGTAGTCGGATGCCAGTTGAAACGCCATAAACACAAAACATAAACCACCGGAACGTTGTTCGCCAGTTTGCAGTGATCATCACTGGGACCGCTGGCGTCCCGCCGGCTTCCAAAAATCCGGCCAAAGGCCGCTTACATCA
>JBGTAR010000037.1:0-8316 GCA_041749815.1 Terrimicrobiaceae bacterium | reverse complement strand
ATGTGGGCGCGGAGGGGATGGTTCATGTCGAAGGCGCATCCGCGTTCGAATCGTGGCGCGCGAAATCCCACATTTGCCGCATAATTGCGGAGCAGGTTGATGTCATCCAGCACGCCCACTGGATCCGAAAGCCCCCACACGGTGCCGTCACTGAAATCAGCGGCTCCGGCATCCACATTCCGAAAGAGATTGTCCTCCACGGTGACATCCCGAACGGCTGAGCCCTTGCCAATTGCTCGCAAACGAATCCCCATCACCACATCTTCAAACACACAATTCGCAACACGGAAGTTCTCCACATTTCCCCACAGCCGGATGCAGGCCGGTTCGGCATCGGGGCGGATTTCAAATGGCATCGTTTGGTAGTTGAAAGCGACAACATCCAAATTCCATGGCTGGGTGGTCCATCGAAAATCGAGGCCGCTGATCTCCACATCTTTGACATTGTCGCCGAGAATCAGGTCGGCATGTTGGCCGGCTTCCATGCGCATGGTGTTGGGGTTGATGCCATCCGGCAGCCGCAGGTAGAGCGCGCTGGTTTTTTTATCGAACCAAAACTCCCCCTGCGGATCATCGAGGTATTGCGGTTTGTCCTCGAGGTAATAGCGCATTCCGCGAAAGACGATTTGATCGCCTCCGCCGGTCCACCTCTCAAATGTCACCGAACCATCGGCCGGATCAAAAGCGCTCACCCGGCTTGGAAAGGGGGTGCCCATCACCCAACCAAATTCAGAAAAAATCAGCGCCCCTTTGACAAAATCCTCGTCCTTGCCCGCGAGATTTGCCGAGTCATTGGCGGTGAAGCCTTTCCTCGGCTTGAAAAGATGGGGCTCGTTGGTCCACCTGAACCAATCGGCCTTGTGGTCCTCGGGTTGACTGGTCCAGTTGGGATGGCGGGCCAGGGGGATCCGAGTGGCCTGCCCGTCACCGGCGACTCTCCAAAGTGTCCGTGGCGCAAAATCCAATGTGGTTTTCCAAACCTCCCCGGGGTTGCTGATTTTTGGGTGGTCGGCACCCTGGGTCCAGCCCGTGGCGATCTGGGATCCGGCGATTGTTGCTGGCCCCTTGCCCCAATGGGGATCACGGGTCAATCGAAGAGGTTTCCCTGGTTCGCCCTGTTCTTTGATTGTGAGCTGACCGCGGTAAACAACGCCCCCTTTAAAGAAATAGGTCCGAATGCCCGTGGCCGCCTTCGATTGGCCGGTGGCATTTTTATCCCAGGGGTGATGCTTCCATGGTGCCTCGCGGGAGGCCCCATCATTTTGATCCGAACCGTTTTCATAGTCAATGAACCGAGCGGGCTCATCGCTCACGAAGACAAACGGCTTCGGCATCCACTCCATCTGACCGCCCTCCGTTATCCGGATGTACTGTTTCTGCCACGCAAACTCTGCATGGACCACGCCAGCACTGCAGCACATTGCAAGGAAGATAACCTGAAGGGGGATTTTCATCGTGGAGGGATCCCCAAGGATTCAAACAGGCACCAACCGTACTGGAATTCCCTTTCTCCCGAGGTGTTCTTTCGCTTGGGCGATCGTGAATTTTCCAAAGTGGAAGATGCTCGCTGCAAGCACGGCATCCGCTTTTCCATGATCAAGCACCTCGGCGAGGTGATCGAGTTCGCCGGCGCCTCCGCTGGCGATGACCGGAATCGAGACGGCCTCGGAAACAGCCGACGTCAAACCGATGTCATACCCATCGCATGTGCCGTCAGCATCCATACTGGTCAATAATATTTCGCCCGCCCCGCGACGGGCGGCCTCCCTGGCCCATTCCACCGCATCAAGATTCGTGGGGGTTCTCCCACCATGCGTGTAGACCCTCCAGCGCCCGGGGCCATCACGTTTGGCGTCAATGGCCACCACCACACACTGCGATCCACAAACGTCCGCAGCGCGTGAGATCAGCTCCGGCTCACGAATGGCCGAGGTGTTCACGCTGACCTTGTCCGCCCCCGCAAGGAGCATGGTGCGAAAATCCTCCACCGTGCGAATGCCGCCCCCAACTGTCAGCGGCATGAAGCAGCGTTCCGCCGTTCTCCCAACAACCTCCACCATGGTCGCCCGCCCGTCCGAGGAGGCCGTGATATCCAAAAACACCAATTCGTCCGCCCCTTGGGCATCATAGGCACTCGCACACTCGACGGGATCCCCGGCATCCCGCAGGTCCACAAACTTGGTGCCTTTGACAACACGCCCATCGGTGACGTCGAGACAGGGAATGATCCGTTTTGCAAGCATGACAACACTCTGAACCGTGCATCGAAAAAATCGAGGAAATGATGAATCGGCTTCAAAGGGGTTGCAGTCCTTGAGATGTTTAATAGCTTTGGGGCAGTCGCAAGTGTCAGGATAAACAATCAGGGATGTTCACAACGCAAAATCATTGGGAGTCATGGGTTTTCCTCCGTCTGCCCGTTTTGGCAGTGACGGTTTTTTTGGTGGGCTGTGCCGGTTTCGAAGGGAGCTATGGGCCGGGGGCCGGGCATTTTGACACGGTGGTTGTGGATGCTGGTCATGGAGCCCACGATCCCGGAGCCCGCTCCGTTTCTGGCTCCCGGGAAAAGGATCTTGCTCTGGACACATCCAAACGGCTCGCAAAAGTTTTGAGGAGCAAGGGGCTGCGTGTCATTGAAACCCGGACCACCGATCGCTTTGTGCCACTGCCCGGCCGTGTCGAAATCTCCAAACGGACCGGAAATGCGATTTTTGTGAGCATTCATTATAATTGGAGCCGCAGAAGGGGAGCCAACGGCATCGAAATATTTTATTTCAGTGCCCGCTCCCAGCGATTGGCGGCAAACGTGCTCAAAGAAGTCGTGCGAGCCTACCCCACCACCAATCGTGGTGTCAAAACCGCCCGATTCCACGTGCTCCGCAATAACCGACGTCCTGCGATCCTCTGCGAACTCGGCTTCCTTTCGAACCCCAGAGACAACGGCCAAGTCCAAAACCCGGCGGTCCGTCAGCGTCTTGCCGAACGGGTCGCAGCTGGTATCCTTGCAGAAAAGGCAGGTCGCGTACCCTGAGGCGCTTCCCTTGATTTGATGGCGGTTCTATTGGGTCATCATATGACCCTCAGGACTTTGGCAGGAGGTGCGTGTGTGCGACTTCCCGGTTGTGCCCCCAGTAACTGTGAACCGAGGGGTGATTCGACGGTGATCACGGTGATGTTCACTCCGTCATGACTCACCTCAGTCCCGCCTCCTGATGGGGTCAGGAAAAACCACTCCCGGTCGTCCGAGAACTCCAACTCGATCAGAGCCCCCACGCTGATCGGTTCATTCTCAGTGAATTCATGAAGGGCCAAGCTCTCAAGGGCCTCAATGGCTTGTGCCGAGGATACCGCCATTTGGGCCAACCCATCAGCAAGGTAATTCTCCTCGATGGACAGAGTGTCGTATTTGCTTTTGGCCTGGCTTTCGGGGTCATTGCCCTGCTCCCGCGTGAGTTTGGAAACCTTGCGTCGGGATTCCATTTCCTCCCGGAGCTTCTCCAAAACGAGGGCCAGGATGTGGGACTTATTCATAAGAGGGATTGTGAGGCTCGGGGCTTGAATATTTCAAGGAATGACACGTTGAGGGGTTTATGAAGACACTTTTGTTGGTCTCCGTGACATTGGTTTTTGTTGCCAATCCGCTGCAGGCCCAGGATTCCGATGCGGCTGCCCTGGCCGCGGGTTATGCCACCGCTTTTCAGGAGATGCGAGGATACCGGGTCAGGATCATTTATTTGGGAGAAACCGAGACAGAAGTGATTCGAAACATCAGGTCCCTGCGGGCCTTTTGCGGCGTTCTGCTTGTGACCAATCAGAATGGAAGTTCACAGATTCTGGATCCCGCACGAATCGAGCGGATCTCGGATAACTGATGGTCAGGTTTGAGGCCGCGGGCTATCGATATCTCGGGCGCGGCAGTCCCTTGCCAACCCACCTTTTCCCTCCTTGCCGCAAGGCGTCCCTTTCGACCTTAATGAGGGATGACCGAGCCCGCACCGCATGATCCTTACGCTGTGTGGAGGTATGCGGGGTATCGCCGCTATTTGATTGGAACATTCGCGGCAGCTTTCGGGGGTCAGATGACGGCAGTGGCTGTGAGTTGGCAGGTGTATCAATGGACGGGATCGGCCACGGCCTTGGGGTTACTGGGTTTGATCAATGTGCTGCCCTTGTTGGTGCTCTCCCTTCCGGCGGGGATGCTGGCAGACCATGCGGACCGGCGGAAGGTGGTGGGAGCGAGTACCGCCGGGATGGCAGTTTTGTCCCTGGCATTGGCCGCCGTGAGTTACTGGCAGGAATCGATCCCACCACTCTCCTGGTTAATCACTGCCAATAGGTGGTTGGCCGCCATTGCCGGTGTTTTCGAAAGGGAGGTGGACCCTGCCACGCTGGATTTTTCCCAGCCGGCGCTACCTTTGCTTTTCCTGCTCCTTTTTTTGATGGCTGTGCTGCGGATTGGAGGGATGTCGTCACGTTCTGCATTGGTTCCATTGTTGATTCCCGCGAACCGGCTGAGCAGTGCCGTGACATGGAACTCCAGTGCTTTTGAGGTTGCCACGATGGCGGGACCAGCTCTCGGCGGATTCCTGATCGCGTGGACAGGATTCCCCCTCATTTATGTCATCAACGCGGCCACCGCCTTGCTTTTGGTTGTCCTGCTGTTTGGGGTGCACTATGCGGAAGACCCTCCACCGCCCTCGGCTCCACCCTCCCTTCGGGGCATGGTTGCCGGCGCAGAATTTATTTGGAGCCGTAAACGCATTCTTGCAGCCAGCACCTTGGATTTGTTCGCGGTCTTGTTGGGAGGAGTCACGGTTCTTCTGCCCATCTATGCCGACCGTATCTTGAACGTTGGGCCCGTTGGCTTGGGGTGGTTGCGCGCAGCGCCTTGTTTTGGGGCTTTTGCAATGGCGACGTGGATGGCCCATCGGCGAACGTTTCAAAACCCCGGCGTGGTTCTGCTTTGGGCGGTTGCCGGTTTTGGACTGGCCATTGTGGTTTTTGGCCTTTCGACCTGGTTGTGGCTTTCTTTGCTGGCCCTGTTTGCGACTGGCGTGTTTGACAATGTCAGCGTGATCGTGAGGCAATCCCTTGTGCAACTCCTGACCCCGAACCACCTGCGAGGACGGGTGGTGTCCGTTAACCAAATTTTTATTGGCTCATCCAATGAGGTTGGTGCGATGCGGGCGGGCCTGATGGCTGCCCTGATCGGGCCCGTGGCTGCCGTGACGTGGGGAGGAATCGGCACCATCCTTGTGGTGGTGCTGGTACTCAAGATGGTCCCCCAACTCCGAACGACGCCCCCGCTCGACCGCCTGCGGCCGGAATGACTTGGCACTTAATACTCCTCGCTTCCTGATTTCAACCCCATAGAATCAATTTGGTCTTCCATGGAGAAATCCAAACTCAAAAACCACCACAGCATCTCTGAGCACGATGGGATTGTGGATATTATTCCCGAATCACACGGGGAGCGGGTCGATATCGCCTTTGATCCCACCAAGTTGGATGAGGATGACGTCAGGCGTATTGCAAAGGAACACTTGAAGCCTGCGATTGAGCCCGGCCCCGGGGGATTGCAGCGGTGGGTGATGCGATTGGATGGGCAGGCCTGCGAAGCCGCAGCTGCAAAGCTTGAACACAGGATTAAATCCGTTCCCGGTGTTCGCCGTGCGACAGCCACCTACATCGGGCAGGTGCTTTGTTTGACTTTCGATTCGTCAGTTTCTGATCAAGCCTCGGTTCTCAAAGGCATCCAAGCCACCGGCGCGAAAGTGGAGCCGCTGAAAGCCCGGGCCACCGAGAGGCAGCCGTTGTTTGACCGTGTTCGATCCGGGGAGTTAAACGAAGAGATCTCCTGTGGGGTCGGGTTGCTTTGCCTGATTTTGGCAGCGGTTTTTGAGCACACGTTGGGCAAAGGGATCCTGACCGCGTGGCTTTATGGCGGGGCTTACGTTTTTGGTGGGCAGAACGGCGTGCGTTCGGCCGTGGCCTCCCTGCGGGAAAAAACCCTCGATATTGATTTGCTGATGGTGCTCGCAGCATTGGGTGCCGCCGCAGTGGGTGCTCCCTTTGAAGGGGCTTTGCTGCTTTTCCTCTTTAGCTTTTCAAACATCCTTCAAAAACACGCTTTGGAGCGCACCCAGCGGGCCATTGAATCCCTTCTCACCCTCCGCCCTGAAAACGCGCTTCGCAAAACGGCCTCCGGATCCGAGCTGGTTCCCATCGAGTCTCTGGCCATAGGAGATGTGGTCATCGTTCGACCGGGTGAACTTCTGCCTGTTGATGGCAAGGTGACGGAGGGGAACAGTCATGTCGATGAAGCGAGCCTGACCGGCGAGTCCATGCCCGTCACTAAAACCGTTGGTGAAGCGGTCTTTGCCGGCACACTCAATCAGTCCGGCGGGTTGGAAATTCAGGTGACCAAAGCTTCCGAGGATTCCACGCTGGCCAAGATGGTTAAACTTGTGGCCGAGGCCCAAGCGGAAAAATCCACCACCCAGCGATTCCTGGAAAAAGCCGAGCAACGCTATGCAGCTGGCGTCATTATCTTTACAATCCTTGTGTTGCTGGTGCCCTGGCTGATCTGGGGGGAAGGTTTCACCGAGGCGTTTTATCGGGCAATGACCGTCATGGTTGTGGCTTCGCCATGCGCCCTGGTGATCAGCACTCCCGCTACCGTACTTTCTGCCATCGGAGGGGCCGCCCGCCGGGGAATCCTCATCAAAGGTGGTTCTCATCTCGAAACGGCGGCCCGCATTGATATTGTTTGCTTCGACAAGACCGGCACGCTCACCGTTGGCAAACCCAGTGTGACAGAAATCCTCACGCCCGACGGCACGGCCACCCTCTCTAACGCTCCACCCACAGGCGTGACCGCAGAAGCTCTCCGCCTCTGTGCGTCCTTGGAAGCAAAGTCTGAACACCCCCTGGCAACAGCCGTGATCGCCGCCGCAAAAAATGCAGGGCTCGAGTTGCCTTCCGCTTCGGCCTTCCAATCGATCACAGGGAAAGGGGCCGAAGCAGAGATCGAAGGCTGCCGATACGTTGTCGGCAGTGACCGGTTTTTTACGGAGCTTGGTGCGGAGAAAGTGGAGGAGTTTTCCGCCCGCGTGGAACCGCTGCAAGCTGACGGAAAAACCTGCATTTGGCTCGGGCGCCGCAGCGAGGGTGACAGGGTTGAGGTCATTGCAGTCTTCGCACTGGCCGATACCCTCCGCGAAGAAGCACGCTCCATTGTTGCCAAACTCCATGCGGTTGGTGTCAAAAAAGTGGTGATGCTCACTGGCGACCAAAAGTTGGTGGCCGCCGCCATTGCACGAGAGGCTGGGATCGATGAATTCCTCGCCGAACTCCTCCCCGCCGACAAAGTTCAGGCGATCCGTCAGTTTAAGGAGGAAGGCTCGGTCATGATGATTGGTGATGGGGTCAATGATGCTCCCGCGCTAGCAACCGCCCATCTCGGTGTTGCGATGGGAGCGGCAGGCACGGACATTGCCATGGAAACTGCCGACGTGGTTCTGATGGGTGACAAACTCGAAAATATCTCAACCCTGGTTGGCATGGCGCGTCATGCCAAACGTGTTCTGACCCAAAATTTGACCTTCGCTTCAGGAGTGATCCTGATCCTCCTGGCCGCGGCTCTGGGGTTTGCCCTGCCCCTGCCCATTGGCGTGATCGGTCATGAAGGCAGCACCGTCATTGTCTGCCTCAACGGGCTTCGCCTGTTGGCTTATAAACCCAAGCGCTGAGTTCACAGCTTCTTAGCCTAAATACAGGAATGAAATCTCGCGCAGAGGCGCAAAGACGCAGAGAAGAGGAGGTTATGAAAATTGAGCCAACATCTTCCAGGTGACTGGTGATTTCGTTACAACTCTCTGCGACTCAGCGACTCAGCGGGAGTTTTTCTTCTTCTATTTTCCTTTTTAGGCTTAGAGGGTTGTCATTCCCTCCAATTTTGCCAACTTCGAGCACTTGGCATCGAAACTCAAGAATGTGTCACAGCCAAAAAGCAATGCGGCGGAGACATGCAGAATATCATAAGTTCTGAAGCCGTGCTTCCCTGTGTGGCGAAGCGAGATCTCGAGGAACTGCTTTTCCAAACGATCCATTGGAATCACGGTTTGCTGCAAAAGGCCGGCGGCACTCGCACAATCCTCCCTGAACTGTGCCTGTGCCGAGGCCACCTCAGCCGTGGAAACCCTGACTTCCCCGCCTGACCTTGAAATAAACACCCGCTGCTCAAACGCATTGGAAACTTCCATGCGGTGAAGCCAAATCACCGGCAGTCTCCTGCCCTCATTGATGGCCGGCAGA
>JBGTAR010000036.1:0-3272 GCA_041749815.1 Terrimicrobiaceae bacterium | reverse complement strand
CACCTCGGCGTCCTGATGGCTTGCCACCTGGGGAAGACCGGCATACTGCTTCCAGTACGAGCGGGCCATGAGGGCAGGAAGGTCAGTTGGCGATTTCTGAAGGAGGGAGTCCGCGGCGCTCAGATTGGGAGCCGCCACAGCCAGCCGCTCAAATGACGACAGCGTATCGACGACCCGTTCGTTCTTGGGATCAAGGGCTTTTGCCGAAGCGGCATCGGCCAGGGAGGATTCAATTTTTCCCAGATCCCTTTTGGCTTGCGCCCGGCGGATGAGAAGACCGGGTTGGGAAGCCGTGAGTGGCGAGGCCTGCAAAAAGCTCACGAGGGGCTCGTTCTTACTCTCCCTCCAAAGCAAGGCGGAAAGGGCCTCGGTGGCAGGCAGGGAATTGGGATCATTTAACAGAAACGCTTCGAGGAGGATGATGCCTGCCTCGGGTTTGTTATCACGCTCCACAAGAATTTTTGCTGTGGTCAGAGCCACCGTTTCCGCAGGAGCCGACTTCCACTCATACAGGGTCTTCTCAGCCATGTCATAGTCCCCCTCAGAAAACCAAAGATCGATCAACTCGCCGCGAAGGCCATCGTTCGACGGGTCGACGTCAAGAACTCTGCGGATGATTTCGATCTGCGAGGACACCTGACCGTCCGCTCGTGCCATCTCCAATTGGTCCGCGAGGTCCTGGGCGAATGCCTGAGAGGTGAAGCTGACAAATATGCCTGACAAACCCAACAAAGCCAGTTTCAGAGATTGAGGGAGACTCCGACCTGAGTTTGAAAAGTGCCGGATTGCGGAGGGTTTCATTTAGAATAGTTCCTCTTGAGGAGCGGCTTTGGGTGGTTCGAGTCCAATTTTGCGATAGGCCCGTGGCATTGCCACACGGCCCTGCGGGGTGCGTTTGATGTAGCCCTGCATAATGAGGTAGGGTTCATGGACTTCCTCCAGGGTTCCCGCTTCCTCGCCGATGGCCACTGCCAGGGAGGAGAGGCCAACGGGACCACCGCCAAAAAGTGTGATGATTCCTTCGATGATTCGTTTATCCATTTCATCAAACCCGTCATCATCGATCTCCAGCATGGACAATGCGGCGGAGGCGACCGGACCGGTGATCACCCCATCGCTGCGAACCTCGGCATAATCGCGCACCCACCGAAGCAGATTGTTGGCGATGCGGGGCGTTCCCCGTGAACGTTTGGCAATCTCCATGGCCCCTTGGGGTTCGATGGGCACCCCGAGCAATCCTGCGCTGCGAAGCACAATGTCACTGAGCACTTCCGCTGTGTAATAATCGAGCCGGCAGTTCATCCCAAATCTTGAGCGGAGCGGGGCGCTGATCATGCCCGCTCTCGTTGTGGCTCCAATGAGGGTGAACTTTGCAAGGTTGAGGCGGACACTGCGGGCACTGGGTCCCTGATCAATGACGATATCCAGCTTAAAATCCTCCATCGCCGGGTAGAGGTATTCCTCAATGGCGGGTTGCAGGCGGTGAATCTCATCGATGAACAACACGCCACCCTTGCCAATGTTTGTAAGCAAGCCGGCAAGGTCTCCGGCTTTTTCAATCATCGGCCCGCTGGTGCTTTTGACATCCACCTCCATCGCATTGCCGATGATGTAGGCCAGAGTGGTCTTTCCAAGTCCCGGAGGACCGCTCAGCAGGATATGCTGCAAGGATTCGCCGCGGGCGCGGGCGGCTTCCACCAGAAGTTTGAGGCGCTCGGCCGTTTTTTCCTGCCCCGCAAATTCTTCAAAAAGCGGGGGACGCAGGGAGACATCGAAGGGGGTGTCCGGGCTGTCGCCTTCGGGAAGATCAAAGTCAGAGTTGGACATCAGTGGGAGAATCTTTGCTGAGGGCTTCGCGAATGTCACGCAAAGGCCTCGCGGTGAGGATCAGAAGGATCAAAAAGGAGACCACCGTGGCCAGAACGGAGACCACGGAGAAGATGCCAACCTGGTCACCTTTGATTTGATCCGAAGAGATGAGGAGGAACGCGCAATTGGGAATCCATGCGAGCCACGTGGTAAAAGCGTTGCTTGAGATGGCCGTCATGATTCCAACCATCACGGTCAGCACGGCAAAGAAAAATTGAAGCCCAATATAGAAGCCGAGGAAATGTTTGGTCCTTGGAAGGAGGAGCCGGATAAAGGTTGCTGGAAAGATCAGAGCCCCAAAAAAAGCGACGGCTGCAAGGGCCATGGAGGAATCCTCGGCTTTGCCGGAGAGCACGAGCGCAATTCCGCAGAGGACGGTCGCAAGCAGTGTGAACCAAACCCCTGATGGCCACCCCGGGGTAAGGAAAAGCCCAAGAATTTTGCCGGCAATCCCCCGGCGCAAGAAAGGCTGATAAACCGTACGCACGACCTGAACGGGCTCGCTGAGAGCATCCACGATGACCGGTGCAAGAAACGCCACGGCCAGCCAGTATCCCCAAATCCAATCCTCTCCAAAAACCAAAAGACCCGCTCCAATGAATAGCACCCCCAGTGCGAGCAAGCGTTTGCGGATCGCATGATTCTCTGCTGCGGGAGCGATTTTTGAAGCGGCAAGTTCCAAGGCCAGGACAACGGAAGCCGGGACAAAAATGGCGATGCCAAGAAACGAGTGAAAGACCGATCCGCTACCACCCATCATCTGCCCCACGGTCAGCCACGTCAACAAGATGCCAGCCAGGAATTGAACCGCAAAAATCATGACAATCACAAACAACGCCCTGAGCAGTTTGGATTCGTAAGGCGACATGGCCACCGTCATCGCGGTCAGCACGGCACTTGTCATCAGCAGAAAAAACAAGCGCTGCAAATCCTCCAGGATATCCACCCCTCCCAAATAATACCGCAGGAGCACATACGGCAAAATGGCACACACCACGAGGAGGGTTTGCACCATCAGAGCGGTCCATTTTCCGGCCGCAATGCGCCAGGCCGAGAGGTGGGTCAAAAAAACCAATTCGAGGGTTCCGGATTTGATCTCGGCGTGCAGGGCACTGAACCCGCGCACAGGCATCAGAAACAGCAAAGGCAGAGCAATCAAAAACCAGAAAACCCCATTCAAAAATGTCCCCAGTTCCCCTGGCATATCCTCACTGAGCGAGGCGGCGAGGTTGAAGGCCACGGACATGATCATCAGAACCTGTGTCAGATAAAACGCGGCGACAAAAACCCGTGATCGCATGCCCTGACGCAGCTCTTTCACGAGCATCGGGCTCAACCAGTCTGCAAAATCCCGGCCTTGAGTGTCGGCAGTCATGGCAGCGGAGGGGGTTTGAGTCTGAGCA
>JBGTAR010000035.1:0-25237 GCA_041749815.1 Terrimicrobiaceae bacterium | reverse complement strand
CTGCGTCCATCGGTGAAAGTGAGTTGGTCCCCACGGAGGTTGAAGGTGGCGGAGGTGGAACTCCCGTCCGGTCGGCTGATGCCGGTGATGTTGCCGAAAGTGTCATGCGTGAAGGAAGTGGTTTCTCCATCGGGTGCGGTGGCTGTGGCGAGGAGCCCGTTGGGCTGATACGTGAACGTGGTCGTGCGACCCCCAGCATCGGTGCTGGATGTGAGGTGGTGCTCGGCATCGTAGGTGAACCATGTGCCGAAACCGGCCGCGTCAAAGGCCGCGATGACCCGATCTTCCGAATCATATTCAAACCACGCAATGCCGCCGTCTGGATTTTCGCGAAGGGTCAGGTTGTCCCGTGAATCGTAAAAAAACCGGGTTCGCCTGCCGCTGGCATCCCAGGATTCTGTGACGCGGTTGGCGGAGTTGTAAAATTGGAGCGGGGTATTGCCGAGGGGATCGCGGATGGCTCCGTAGCGGTCCTGCCCATCAAAGAGGTGGGTGGTGACGCGACCTTCAGGGTCGGTTTCCATGGTGGCTCCGGGGCGGTAGGAAAATGCCCATTCTTGGGCGGGGTCGCCGCGGCTGAATTGGCTGATGACCCGGCCCTGCGAGTCGTATTCGTTGCGGGCCACGGTGGCACCGAGGGGATCAACCCAATCGGTGAGCAATCCGTCGGTGTTGTAAGCAAAGGTGGTGGTGTGGTTTTCGGGATCAGTCGCCGAGGTGAGGAGATCGCCGGTGTGGCCAAAGGAAACCGATCTGCCGGTCGAATCAGCGACCGATGTCAGGAGGCCTTGGGGGTTGTGGGTGAGGCTCAGGGTTCGTCCACCTGCGTCGGTGACGGTTTCGAGGAGCCCCTCTGTGTTGTAGGCGTAAGTGCGGGTGATGCCGTCGGGGTCGGCCATCGAGGAGAGGCGATTTTCGGCATCGAAGGTGATCTCGCCGCGCAGGTGGGGCTTAAGGACAAACGAACCGGAGTCTCCCTCTAACTCGGCCTTGGTGCCGGGTGGGCGAGCCCATGTGCCATCGGCCAGGCGATTAAAAGTCATTCGCGTATTCCCAAGCTCCACATTGGCGGCATTGCCCACCGTGGCGTCCGCAGCCCAGTGTGCAGCGAAGGCCCACAGCATGAGTTCCTTCGCTGACCCTGCAAAATCCGCAAATTCCAGAGTCGCCAGCGCGGCAATCAACATTTGCGCCGCGTCACGGGATTGGAAAAGCCCGAAAGCCACATCCGGCGAGTGGCCAAGGGAGATGCGACCATGACACGAATGCGTCCATCCCCGACCAAGCTCTGTGGGGTTCACGCGGCGACTGTCATAGAACCGCGTAAAATCCAGCCCTCGCGGGGAATTGGGAAGGCCCACAGTGAGGTCATTTTTTTCAAAAAGGTAAGCACCCGTGCGAAGGTCCACGGGCTCTGCACTAACCGCCTCGGGAGTCCCAAAATATTTGTAGCCGAGAAGAATGTCCTCGTAATAAAGAATCGCGATGAGTTTCCCGTCGATGACCCTTAATACCGTGGCATAGCCGCCGCTCAGGTTGCCATTGATAATCATTTTTCCTTCGATGTCGAGCAACCCTGAGACCGGGTCAGTGGCTTGTCGCTGTTGGGCGTAGCCAAAACCCGTCCAATCATCAATGGGCGTGAGACCATCCTCGTGGACAAGAAGCGTAAAACCCTGGGACGTCAGATTACCCAAGGCTGCCAGCGTCTGCGGGTTGTAATTGGTGAGGCTTGGGGAGACTGATCCCCAGTTTGTCGATGTGGCGCGATAAATCTTTTGCCCGGCATCCGAGGCCTCAACAAGGCAGCGAATAGTGGAGGTTGCGCGTGGAGCCCCGGCCTGCTCGACCACCGCATGTTCCAAGGCACTGATCAGGGCCAGGGACGTGTTAAAAATCTCGGGGCTTGCGTCTGTGGCATTGGCGGAGATACCGACCACGCCTGGCATATCAATAAAAAATGAGTCCTCCTGACCGCTGATGCCGATCACATGGGCGATGGCATCAATCCCCCGGCCGAGCCCCGCAGCCACATTGCCGGCCAAATCAATCTGACGCGCCCACTTGACCCCCATGCCACGCAGAGATTCGGAAATCACCTCGCGGGATGTTTCTGGCAGGCCCGCCGAAAGGTACTCCGCCACCTGCTTGTCCGAGGTGCTGCCACGTCCATCGGATTTACCCTCGGGAAACACGGAGGGGGTGATGTCATAGATCGCACCTCGCTCAAGGGACTTGGGGTCAAGGGTCTGATCAAAATTGACTCCAGCGAAAAAAGAACTCGAGTTTTGGGGATGATCGAGGGAGAGGGTCACGTTGACCGACTGACCCTGTGGCGCGGTTTCCTCCTCGAGCAGGGTGTCATCGAGCCAGAGTTGCGCCTGTTGAGAGGCACCGAAGGCAACCGTCAACCTCCGACTCCCGAGTTCGTCGGTTCGAAAGGTTCGATCAATCTCCGTGCCGATCCGAACCCGATAGGTCCCCGCCAGCGAAATCGGCGTCTTATTCCAGCCTTGAAAGGGAGATGGAAAAAACGACGCACGTGGAGCCCCATTCGCCAAAGTGGGGGTGGGCTCGGACAAGCGGGTGGCACCTCCAATAATTTCTGCCAAGGTTTTATCGCTGTGATTGGTAATCAGTTCTTGCCTCAATGCTGATGCATAGGAGGTTAAGCGGGCTTCGACGGGCTGACGGTTGAGATTTTCAATCGAATCAGCACCCGGCTGACCACCTGCATCAGACAACAGCTGAGCCCTGTTAAACCCGGAAGCCGTGGCCACATCAATGGGATCGAAGGCATCGCTCTGTTGATACGAAGGGTCAAGATCATAGACCTGCCCGCCAATCGTCGCGCGCACCCAAACATGTTCGATGACGAAAATGAGATTCGTGACTTGGTTTTGGGCCAAATTAATTACTGACGAGTAGGAAAGTGTCGGCAGCACAAGATTCCTCCGAACGCCCAGCCAGTGCTCCAGGTCGTGCCCATCGGGGCTCCAATCACTTATAAAGATGTCGCCATTCACGTAGAAAACTTGGGTATGGCCAGCTGCTCGCAGAAGGGCTACCAGCAGGCTAGATTGATCAAAGGAATTGCCCGCCCGGTCCAGCAGCGTGCCATGGGCTCCCTTCATGCTGCCATGGTAGGCTTGAAAATCGATGTTTCGCCTCACAAAACGAAAGATCCGTTCTGGGTCATTCCCAAGATCAGCCGCCAGCTCCGCGATTTCCGGCGTAATTTCCGCAGCACCAGGGGAACCGGGCACCGAGAACGACGTGACCTCTCCGTCTCCGCCCAGAACCCCGCCTTCAAGGGCCGAATCCGGGCGCTGCCATGGTTCGCCCCCCTCCTCAACAACAGGAACAACAGCAGGCCCTACGCTAAACCATCCTGGCCCGAGCTCCGCTCTCGCCGAATTTGATACGAAAACCCCAAGAGCCAAGAAGAGCATGGCTTGAGCCGTGTTGCCGCCCGCCCTTCGTAAAAAGCGTGCCGCCACAAGAGGAAGTAACAGCACAAGAACTCCGAACACCCACCACGGCATTGATGGAACCCCCGTGCCGGAGGAGAGATTGTTATAGGCCGTGAGGGCGGGGGCACCGCCATCAGTGACAAGACGGAACGCAAGGCTGTTTGCTGCGGGGATGGGGGTCAGGTTTCGGAAGGTGACACGCTCGGTGCCATCACCGAGGTCTTCAGCCGACCCAACTTGAACAAAAAAGTCGTCTCCACCCGTCCACAAGGCACCATTACTGGACTGCTCCAAACTGACCGTTGTTGTGGAACCCTTCGCTCTTGTGAAGGTGAAAAAATTGTAGGTCTCACCGTCTGTGTGTTCTTGTTGGGTTAGCTCCACAAGCGGGGCGGAAATGGCAAGGAGCGGGTTCAGGCCAAGTGCGTATTTGGTGAGGTTACTCACCCCATCTCCTGACTCAGAGGACAGGGAGTTAATTCCCGTCGTCGCGAAATAAAAGTTCTCCCACCAGTCCGAGATTCCATTGATGGGCTCGGAATCCAGCCCGATGGAGAGGCTATTAAGCAAGTTTGCCTCTGGATCGTTGCCGTAGCTGTGGGCAAGCCCGTTGTTTTGCTGCGCAGATTCGAGGCGTCCCGAGTCATCATAGACAAAGGTGTCCGCCATGGCGCAAATTGCACATAGCGAAGAAATCACAAGCCCCAGCGCTGGCATTCTTATCACGGCAACCTTCTTAGCAGTGCAAAAAAGATCGGGAAGCGCAAAATGCGATTATGACAATAATGTCACAATGGGTGTTCAGAATATGTCAAAGAGCGGATTAGTAACCAAAAATCAACTGGATGCATAAGCGGGTTGGAATCACACTATGTATTGCGCAGAGCAATTTGTTTCTTGGCGGGCCGAAAACTCACAAGCACCCAAATAATGACAGGAGCTGCGATGCGAACGTGGGTGATAATATTCACAAGGGCGGCAGAGCTATTGGCTTTCCAAAAGGGGCTGAGCTTAACCAAACCAATTTCCGAAGAATCAATCCATATTGAAATCGCAAAAATGAGCATCACAACCAACTGCATAATGAACAGGCCCCAGAGGAGAGTCGTGATTTTGAGAGACCACGGGTTTGGGGTTGCCAAGATAAGGGCGGTCAATAATAAGGAGGGAAGCCATGCGATGCCGTAGGCGTCAAGGTCGAGGTGACGGACTGGCCCAGATCCATCCATGTTAAGCCATCCTCGATTGGCGATCTCGATTCTCATCATGGTGGGACGGGTCACCTGTTCCGGGTGATCGATAAAAGCAACCTCACGCAGCCCGTGGTCACGTGAGAACAGGGCGGTCCCTATCATTCGAAGTGAGGCCACGTAGGTTTCCTGAAGACCCGGCCATGGGATAGATAAAACAACAATGATGCAAACAAACACGGCCATCGCCTTTAAGAGCCGCGGAGGAGGCATTATTTCTTTTGGCATAACAAGGTTTGGGTGCCAATGACCCACGTTCCCATCACCAGGACGATCAGCAAAAGTGAAACCACCGGCCAATAGTGTTCATGGACATCAGGAAACCAGTCGGGATAATAGCACCCAAGAAGAAAAAGGCACACAATACGAAGGATGTTGGCAGCCAAAAGAATCAATGAACCAAAAATAATCCCGGCAAGTCGATAAAACCATGGGGCCGGATACGCGAGAACAGCAGAAGCCAGCATCCAGCAGTAATGGAGAGCGGAGCAATTGAGTTTTACCTCCAGGATGGCCTCCGAGCCACGATAGAGCGCGCCACCTGACACCGTGGAGGCACCCCCTGGAAATATGGAGAGAAAATAGTGGGCCAGTCTTGCGCTCCACTCCGCCTCAAATCCTTGAAGACGATGATAGGCAGGCAAAAGGGAAAGCAACGAAAAAAAAGTGACGAGGCCCAGAAACTTTGCAGCAAATAGCAGAATCGGTTTTTTGTCCTGGTACCAAGCCGTTATCTTTTTGCGATAGGTGGGGGAGGGCTGGCGAGATTTTCTAGATTTTTTCATGCCAGACTAATTTTTCCTAGCCGATCATCAATTCCAGGTCAAAGCCTTTGACCTCCACACATTTTCAAAGGCGGCAAGATATGCAAACAACCAAGAGGCCGACCGCGATGCTGGTTGGGGCGATGTTCGCTTCGGATGCAGTCTATCAAATGCTATTGGATTGTCAGTTTTACCCCAAAGGTGCGGAAACCTGCATGTCCTTGGGGGGGGCGTATTGGAAGTGGTCGTCCGGTAGTTGCACGGATTTTTCGTTGGAGAGGGTGAGGGTGGATTGGTTTCCGTTGGGGGCTTTGACGGTGATTGTTTGGAGGGTCAGGTCAGAGTCCAGTGTGATGCCAATCGAGGAGACATTGGTTTTGAGGCCACGCTGACGTGGGATCATCACCAGTTGATATCCCTGGGGTAGGCGCTCGCCGGAAATCTCAAATTGTTTGTCCAGATCCTTCAGGCGAAAGGCACTTGCCAGGGCTTGAAAAGAATCGGCCAGGCTGCGGTTGGCTTTGAGGGGGTATTTTTCGGCTTGTTTTTCATCAAGGAAAACAACCCAAAGTGTTGTGCCATCACTCACATTGAGCACATGGCGGGGCTGTAGGGTTTCTTTGCGAAACTGATTTGGTGGGGAGAAGGCCAGGCGACCTTCCTCGGTGAGTGGTTCCCTTAGCATGGCCACTATTCTGACTTCGCGATAGTCCACGGTCAGACCGCCAGAAGCGCGTGCAGCAGCCACCCTGGCCAGCAGATCCTTCGTCTCAGCATCGCTCAGTGGCTGGGCGGAGGAAGGGCAGCAGGCAAGGAGAAGGAAAAACGCAGCCACGACCGTTGTCAGACAGGGAAAGCTGAAAGAGTTTCGAGAAAAGATCATCGGGGGTTGTGGAAAAGGGATCTGACAGAGGAAGCCGGCGGGACGCCAGCGGTCCCAGGGGACAAGAGATTTTTATGGGGAAAACACCAACGCGGTGGTTTCAGCCGGCAAGGCCAATTTGTTGAGCAGCACGGAATGTCCTTCCAAGCGGTGAACTTTTGAGAAGCCTGAGGCCCAGGAAGCAATGGCTGAGTTGCTGCCCATCGGAATGATCACTCTTGGCCTCAATTGTGCGATGATGGCATTTCTGCCTGTTGGCCCCAGACGCCCGTCCACCGGTAAAAACAACACATCCACACTGCCAATTTGGATGACCTCGGCGGGTGGCAATGTGGACGGCACATCTCCCAAAAAACAGAACCGCATCCCGTCAGAGGTCCACGAAAAGACAAGATTCATCCCAACAACATCAGGAGCTGAGGGATTGGGAAATGTGGCGGTTCCGCGAATGCGAGTGCCGGCGGCATTGTTGGATCCCATGCCAACGGCTCCACGGAAAACGACTGGGGCATTTTCGAAGACATCCGTGTTATTGGCCTCGCGTTTTTCGTGGGAAATCAGGACCACACTTGGGGTGAGGTTTTTTGGAACAGGCCTTGAAGAAACACCGGGCGCAAAGGGATTGGTCAGGATTTTTGTTCCGAGGGACGTTGTCAACATAAACGACTGATGCCCCAGCCAGTCCAGGCGTGAGGTTTTGGGACGAAGCGGGGTGTCGACCGGCGCCGGGCCGGCGCAGCCAATCAGGATCAAGGGAAGGAGAGCAGGGAAAAACAGTCGAAGCATCTGCGGAGATTACGCGAGGAGGGGCGAGATACGCAACTGCGGGGATTTTTGTTGTGGCTGGAGAGGCCATGACCGTTCACGGAAAATATTTTACCGAAGAAAACGAAGGCAACAAAGGGTCGGAAAAAAGCGCTCATTCTTTGCGTTTTCTTGCGTGGTCGAATTCTTCATTTTCGTTTACTTCTGGACAGAAAACCTGTTCGTGTTGTACGTATAAGAATGACCACGATTTCTTATACAGAAGCGAGAGACAAGCTGGCCTCTGTTTGGGATGAAACCCTTGCCACCCGCGAGCCAGTTGTTGTGAAGCGTCGCGGTCACGAATCTGTCGTGATCCTCGCCTTGGAGGAATGGCAGGGAGTGATTGAGACCGCCCACCTCCTGCGCTCACCGGCGAACGCCCGACGCCTGCTCGGAGCTATCGAGCGTCTTGAAAATGGACAAGGTTCCGTGCTGACCACCGATCAGGTGTCCGCCCACGTGAAGGGATGAACGAAGGCGGGAGAATTCTCATTTTTGACCGCGATTTCTTGGAAGATTTGACCTTTTGGGTGGAAACAGACCGCAGAATTGCGCTGAAGGTTCTTGAACTGATTGAGGCGATTCGACGTGATCCTTTCTCCGGAATTGGGAAGCCGGAACCGCTTCGCCACCTTGGGAATGCGATATGGTCGCGGCGCATCACTCAGAAACACCGCATCGTTTATGCCGTGAGAACAGATCGCATTCTTTTTGCACAGGCCCGATATCACTACTGAACCAGAGGTTGGTGCGTGTTTATTGTTCAATGGGGCTGAACGATCTTCATGCCAGCTCGATCGTCAGCCTGTCCCAACAATCTCAACAGCTTCCGGGTTTTTTTTATCCCAAAAATAGCGCTTGAGCACCACCTTGAGAGTGGCGGTGAGGGGGACGGCCAGCAGGGCCCCGAGAAGACCCCCAAGGATCAGGCTCCAGGCAAGAACGGAGAAAATGACTGTTAGCGGATGGAGCCCTACGGATTCCCCAACAATTTTTGGCGCAATAAAAATTCCGTCGAGGTTGTTCACACCAAGGAAAATGATGGTCACCAGCAGCGGATGGAGCCAGTCGCCGAACTGGGCCGCTGCAATAATCACGGCTGGAATCCAGCTGATGAGCACTCCTGCGTACGGAATCAGACCAAGAACAGCGACAAGGAGACCGATGAGTAAGGCAAAATCGAGGCCAATAAACAAGAGTGCCACAGCGATGAGTGCTCCGTCAATCATGCTGACGAGCAATTGCCCGCGAAAAAAATTGATGAGGTAGGAATTGATCTCGCTGAGGAGGGAGACGATCTCGCTTTTCAGGGGGGATGCTCGGAGAGGCAGGTAGTTGCTCCAGTTGCTAGAGATGGCGGGGCCTTCCTTCAAAAAGAAAAACAGAAAAATGGGAACAAGAACCAGGCTGATGATTGTGCCGAAAACTCCCAGGAATCCTCCAACGCTTCTTTGGGCAAACTTCCCTGCTGCAGCCGCAAGATTGGGGAGTTGTTGGGTGATCCACGTCACACCCTCATCCAGGCGGGCTTCCAAAAATCCGACACTTGCTCCACCTTCAGACACTTCCTCAGCATTTTTTTTGAAGATGGAAAGTGTGGCCAGACGCTGGGTTTCGTTAATGGTTTTTGTGACCAGATTTTGCGCCTTCTCAGTGTAGCCGGGAAGATCCCCGATAAACGTGGAGCCCTGTTTATAGATTGGAGGAAGAATCCACACAAGAATGCCAACAATGGCTATCGTGAATGCCAGAAAGACCACCACCACGGATTTGGTTCGCGAAAGTTTTCGTTTCTCCAACTAGCGCACAACCGGCTCCAACAAATATGCAAGAATTCCGGCAACTGCTACCGGCATGAGAACCGGCTGCAAAAACGAAATTGCGCGCACAAACAACCCACCAACCAGGACGATGACAGCCGCCAGCACAACAATCGAAAGCGCCGTCAGAGCAGCCCAAAACATTTTCCTCTGGAAGGCGGATGGATTCACTGGAGGTTTGTTACACACTGAACGGCCCGGTGACCAGATATTCTTGTAGGGAGATTTTGGATAAGGGTCACATATGTGGGTGTGGTTGCTTGTCGATGAATCATCAGGCAGGATCGTTCGGGGTTAACAAGTGGGCGGGCAAGGGACTGCCGCGCCCTACCGCAATATAGACGAGCTGGCGCGAGCGCTAAGCACCCCTTTGATGGTAGGTCGTGGCAGTCCTCCTTTGCCAAGGCTATGGAGGACACGTCCGTTGCCCGCCGACTTTCTCTAGGCAGATTCCATCGCTGCCTGAACCACAGACCGCGCTTCAGCATCGGCTGCGATCAACTCCTCCAGAGTCGGTGAGGGGAGGAAGGAGCAAATATTCATGGCATGCTCGACGAGTTGCCAAATTTTGGAAAATGGAATACGTTCCGCCAGAAATGCTGCAACTGCGGCCTCATTGGCAGCGTTCAGCACCGCAGGCAGGGTGCCTCCTGTCTCTCCGGCTTGGCGGGCAAGATCCAACGCGGGAAAAACCTCGCGGCGGGGGGCTTCAAATTCCAGGCGGCTGAGCTCAGCAAAATTGAGGGGCCGCAGCGAATTGGGAACCCGCTCCGGCCAAGTGACCGCGTATTGGATGGGGAAGCACATGTCGGAATGACTCAATTGTGCCAGGACCGAGCCGTCCACAAATTCCACCATGGAGTGAATGATGCTTTGAGGATGGATGATCACATCAACCTTTTCCATCGGAACCCCAAACAGCCAGCGGGCTTCGATCATTTCCAAGCCTTTGTTGAAAAGGGTGGCGGAATCAATGCTGATCTTTTGCCCCATCGACCAGGTTGGGTGTTTCAGCGCTTGAGCGGGGGTGGCCAGTTGAATGGTTTCCACAGAGGCTTGGCGAAACGGGCCGCCCGAGCAGGTGAGGATCAGACGGGACACGGCATCAGAATTCCTCCCCTCGAGGCATTGGAAAATGGCATTGTGTTCGCTATCCACGGGGAGCACCCGGACGCCTTTGCGCGCCGCCGCTGCCATCACAATTTCTCCGGCCATCACCAGGATTTCTTTGCTGGCCACGGCAATGTCCTTGCCTGCCTCGATCGCGGCCAAAGCCGGCTGCAGGCCACCCGTGCCCACAATGGCAATCAGCACCAGATCCGCTTCTGGAAGGGTCGCGAGCCTGATCAGTTCGTCCGAACCTCCAGGGCCGCTGGACAGGGCGGTTTGGGCATCAGGAAAAATTGCGGCGGCCTCGGCAAGTTCCTCCGTATTGGAATGAGCCGACATGCCCACGATGCGCATGCGGTCGGGAATGTCAGCAGCCACCTTGCGGGCACTTCGTCCAATCGAGCCGGTGGCTCCCAAAATCACCACATTTCTCATGATGCTAACCGCCCGTTCCCGCCACAAGACGGAGGTAGAAATACATGAGCGGAGCGGTGAAGAGGACGCTGTCAATCAGGTCCAGGGTTCCGCCAATTCCTGGAAGAACCTTGCTGGAATCCTTGGATTGGGTGCTCCGTTTGATGATCGACTCCGCAAGATCCCCGACCACGGCCACCGCGCCCAGCAGGAGGCCAAGCAGGATCACGTCATCAAACCGCAGCGCTGACAGTTTATCTGGAATCCATGCGTAGACCCACACACTTCCGAGAAGCGATGCAAACAAGGCCCCAAAAAATCCCTCCCATGTTTTTTTGGGGCTGATGTGGGAGGCGAAGGGATGTTTGCCAAAAAGGCTGCCAAACACATAGGCCCCCATATCACTGAATTTGGTCACAATCAGGAGATAGAGAAGGTAGTATTGACCCGTGGTCCCGCCAGCTTCGTTGAGTGGTGCAAGGAACAGGATTTTGGTGAGAAAATTAAAAAGCCAGGGAATATAAAGAAGGCCAAAAACCGTGTAAGCCACGGCTTCGAGAGGTTCCCGGTCGGCCGCGACCCGCCACATCTGACGGGCAAAAACCACAAAAAGGAACGCCACCATCACCCCCATCTCCAGCTCCGGAGAACCGGCCGGGCCATAAATTTTCTGATGGAAAAAACTGGCAAGGAGGTAAACCGCTGCGCAGATCATCCCTGTCAAAGTGAAGACCGGGGTGCCCTGCACTTTCACCATCGCGAAATACTCCCGAAGGGCCAGGAGGGCCATTAGGAAAATAATCGCAAAAAACCCGTAAGCACTCCCCGCCACCACCGAAGCAGCAATCAAAGCCCAAAGGCCCAACGTGCTGGCCAATCTCAAAAAAAATGTGGTCCTGCGGGAATTCACTGAACGTATTGCTAACGGGTTCAGGCAATTGGTGTCGAGGGAAACGACGAAATTGTCGTTTGGTGGGTTTGGCGAGACCCTGCTTTCTCGAGGCTTCAGAAGCCATAGCCTTCGTCCACCGACTCATCTTCGGGGTGTTCTTGAAACTGCTCAAGGACTCCCAGCTTGTCATCTTCGTGCAATCGTGCAATCGTGCAAATATGAATGTGACAGTAAAACTAGAGGATCGCCTGGTCAAGATGGCGAGGCATCGTGCGGTGGACTGTGGGGTTTCGTTATCCGGGTGGCTGGCGAGTTTGATCGAGCGGGAAGTCGAGGGGGGGCCACGCGAGAAGCGCAAACCTCTCCGGCTGCTGGAGGCCTTGGGAGATGAATCGGTGGCGGGGTTGGAGTTTGAGCCACCGCGACTCAAGGACGAGCCTCAAAGTGTGGTATTTGACGAATGATGTTGCTCGATACCAACGTCCTTTCCGAATTGCGCAAGGCAGGCCGCTGCGATCCCTCCGTGGCGGCATGGCAGCAGGATCAGGATCTGGACAAACAATTCGTGAGCGTGATCAGCCTGCTGGAGCTCAAGCTTGGGATCGAATTGGAGGCCCGCAAGAACGCAGAATTCGCCGCCCGTCTGACGCTTTGGTATGAAGGCCGGGTTAAAACCGCATTCCAAGGCCGCATCCTCGCGGTGGACCTCCAGATTGCCGAGGCCTGCGCCACGCTGCACGCGGCACGCACCCGCCCCTATCGGGATTCCCTACTGGCGTCAACGGCCCTGGTGCATGGCTTCACGGTCGTCACCCGCAATACGGCCGACTTTGCAGACACTGGCTTGCCGCTGATCAACCCATGGAATCACTTGGCCTCAAGGTGAGCGTTCAATGCATGGCAACGCCGCAGGCGCATTTCACCATTTTTGCGGGCGTGCATTTTTCCGAAATGCCGGTCAGGATGTGCTCCTGTTGCGCAGCAATCCGCCCGATCCCTTCCACCGATGACCCGCGAAAAAATCACACTGTCCCAGCTCGAATCGTTCCTCTTCAAGTCGGCGGACATCCTGCGCGGGAAGATGGATGCCTCGGAGTTCAAGGAGTTCATTTTCGGGATGTTGTTTTTGAAGAGGCTTTCGGACGAGTTCGAGTTGAAGCGGGACGCCATCAGGAAGGAATATGCCCACCTTCGCGATCAGCCGGAGTTGCTGGCCGAGCTACTGGAGGACAAGACCACCTACGGGGAGACGTTTTTCGTCCCGGTCCGGGCGCGGTGGCATGAGGCATGGACCGACGAGAACGGCGACGAGGTTCCGGCGCTCAAGGATCTCAAGCACGACATCGGCAACATGCTCAACAAGGCGATTGCCGCCGTGGAGGATGAAAACGACGCCCTAGCCGGGGTGCTGAAGAACAACATCGACTTCAACGCGGTCAAAGGGAAAACCAAGATCCCGGACCAGAAGTGGAAGGACCTTCTCGACCACTTCAGCCAGCCGGGGTTCGTCCTGGTGAATGACAACTTCGAGTTCCCAGACCTCCTCGGTGCCGCCTATGAATACCTGATTAAATTCTTCGCCGACAGCGCTGGCAAGAAGGGCGGCGAATTCTACACCCCCGGAGAGGTCGTCCGGCTGCTCGTGCAGATCGTCAAGCCCCAGGCCGGGCACGAGATTTACGATCCCACCATGGGCTCGGGCGGTTTCCTCATCCAGAGCCACCAATACGTCGAGGAGCAGGGCCAGAACCCGAACGACCTCGCGCTCTTCGGCCAGGACTCGAACGGCACGGTCTGGTCGATCTGTGTGATGAACATGATCCTCCACAACATCACCCGGTTCACGATCGAGAACGGGGACACCCTGGAGGATCCGCTCATCCTCGAGCACGGGAGCGTCCGAAAGTTTGACCGCGTCGTTGCCAACCCGCCATTTTCCCAGAACTACAGCCGGGCCACGCTCAAGTTCCCGTCCCGGTTCCGCGAGTGGTGCCCGGAGACGGGGAAAAAAGCGGATCTCATGTTCGTCCAGCACATGGTCGCCAGCCTGAAGGCCGGTGGTCACCTGGCCACGATCATGCCGCACGGCGTCCTTTTCCGGGGCGGCAAGGAGAAGCTCATTCGCGAGCTGCTCATCAACGACGACGTGATCGAGGCGATTATCAGCCTGCCGCCCGGCCTGTTCTACGGCACCGGCATCCCGGCCTGCGTCATCGTCATCAACAAAAACAAGCCCGACGCCCTGCGCGATCAGGTCCTCTTCATCAATGCCGACCGCGAATTCGCCGAGGGCAAGAACCAGAACAAACTCCGCCCGGAGGACATCGAGAAGATCGACTTCGTTTTTACCCACAAGCGCGAGCTGCCGAAATACAGCCGCCTCGTCAGCAAGGCCGAGATCGTCGAGAAACACGACTACAACCTAAATATCCGCCGGTTCGTGGACAACACCCCAGACCCGGAGCCGGAGGACGTCCAGGCCCACCTCATCGGGGGAATACCCTTCGGAGAAGTTGAAAGTGTCCAGTGTTCAGTTTTCAGAAAGAAATTTGGTATCGAAACCGCCACGCTATTCCGACCGGAGAGGGAAGGGTATCTGGCGTTTGTGGAGGCCATTGACCGAAAGGCCGCCATCAAACCGCTGATCGAGGGCGAGGCATCGGTGATCAGCACGCTCACCGGCCACCGGGAGGCCCTGCAATCGTGGTGGGAGATTGCCCGGCACGACTTCGCCCAGCTCCGGGAGGGCAAGAAAATGCCGGAGGTCCGGCAGGAATTGCTCTCGACCTTGAAATCCCGCTTTATCCCGCTCGGGGTCCTCGACGAATTCCAGAGCGCCGGGGTCTTCGTGAACTGGTGGCAGCAGATCCGCTACGACCTGAAAACCATCGTCTCCACCGGCTGGCATCACACCCTCATCCCGGATTCCTACCTCATCGCCGCCTTCTTCCAGGCGGAGGCCGATGCCATTGAGGCACTGGAGGCCGCCATCAGCGAGGCCCAGAGCGAGCTGGCCGAGGCCGTGGAAGCCGGGCAGGAAATGGCCGCCTACGATCCGGAGGAGGATGAATCTGTCACCGCCACCGTCATCAAGGATGCCCTGAAGGCCCTCATTGACGACCTCAAGGGCAGTGCCGGCGAATCCGCCCAAAAGGAGCTGAAGAAATTGCAGGCTCAGGAAAAAGCGATCACCTCGCTGGAGAAGCGCATCAAGGACAGCAAGGCCGAACTCCACACCCTCGCGGCTGAACTCGACCTTAAGCTCCAGCTCAAGCGGCTCGGTGCCGAGGATTTCAAAGCCGAGAACGAACAGCTTCTCCGGCAGGTGCAGGCCCAACTCGCCGAACTATTCAAGGCCAACGGCCTGACAGCCAATAGCCCAGGGCAACGCCCTGGGTCTAACGCAACCATCGCAGTCAGCCCTGAAGGGGCGGCACAAAATCTCGGCAAAGCAGACAAAAAGCGGATCACGGCCCTGACGAAAGACCGGGCTGCCCTCGAAGCCCGGCTCGCCAAGACCGACGCCCTGTTCGCCGCCATCGGCGGCAGGCTCACCGACGAGGAAGCCAAGACGCTCATCCTGAAAAAACTCCACGATGTGGCCACCGGCGAACTCAACCGCTACCTCAACGCCGCCAAACGCGCCTTGATCCAGTCGGTCGAAAACCTCTGGGACAAATACGCCGTCTCCAGCCGGGCGCTGGAGGCCGAACGCACCGGAACCCTCGCGGCGCTGGATGGGTTTCTGAAAGGGCTGGGGTATTTGAAATGAGTGCGCCGAGGAAAAGCGTTGATGGTTGGGAGGACAAAAGCCTCGGTTCGCTATGCAGTTTGATTAACGGCTTTCCATTCAAACCCGATGATTGGGGACCTGATGGGAAACCGATTATTCGAATACAAAACCTGAATGGTGGAAGCGACTACAACTGCTTTGACGGGAAAATTGACCCAAAATATGAAGTAAATCCAGGAACCATGCTGTTCGCATGGTCGGGAAATCGAGGAACCTCCTTTGGTCCCTACGTTTGGTCGGGGCCAGTAGGCCTACTCAATCAACATATTTTCAAAGTTATCCCATCCGAAGGAATTCATAGCGTGTGGTTTTTCTACGCCTTGGATGAAGTTAAAGAAAGAGTTGAACGTGATGCGCACGGAGCAAGCGGCTTGGTCCATGTTCGTAAATCGGATCTAGTTAAATATCCCATTGCGTTACCCAGAAGCCTGCCTGAACAGACCAAAATCGCCGAGATCCTCTCGACGGTGGACCGGTCTATTTCGCAGACGGAAGCCCTGATCGCCAAGAAGCAGCGCCTCAAGACCGGCCTGATGCAGGACCTCCTCACCCGTGGCATCGACGAACACGGCAACCTCCGCTCCGAACAAACCCACCAGTTCAAAGACTCCCCGCTGGGACGGATCCCGGTGGAGTGGGAGGTGAAAAGGCTCGGAAGTTTGCTCGCAAACATCAACCAAGGCTGGAGTCCGGACTGCGAATCTGACGCAGCAGTGCAAGGGGAGTGGGGTATCCTCAAGACTACCGCCGTGGTGTGGGAAGGTTATCAAGACCACGAAAACAAAGAATTGCCACGAATATTGACGCCGCGACCACATCTGGAAATCCAGGCAGGAGATCTACTGATGACGCGAGCTGGTCCAAATTCGCGGGTGGGGGTAATCGCCTACGTCTATAGTACCCGCAGTAAGTTGATGCTCTCAGACAAAATCTACAGACTTCTTCCCACGAAGGAGGCAGAAGGCAGATTCCTTTGCTATGCATTGTCCTCATCAGAGTCGCAGCGCCATTTGTCGAATCTCAAAACAGGAATGGCTGAATCTCAAACGAATATTTCTCAGGAGATAGTTAAAGCATTAATGACGGTATGCCCTCCTCGGCCTGAGCAATCCCTCATTGCAGACCGGCTTGACCATGTCTCAATTCAGTCAAACAAGAGCACGACAGTTCTCGCAAAACTCCGAGTTCTCAAAGCCGCCCTGATGCAAGACCTGCTGACCGGCCGGAAGCGCGTTACCGCTTTGCTCGATAGGAAGGGGGCGGTTAAATGAACTCCCTCACCGCTGCCGCCCGGCATGTGCTTGAAAAGTTTTTCAACATGTCAGGAGGATACGTCCTGAATTTCAATGATCGAACGTTCGACGAGTTTATTTTCGAGTCCGTGGGCTTGGACATCCACGACAAGCGGTTCACGATCAACCGAACCTCGAAGGCCAATAAGCTCCGGACTTTGTGGAAAGTTGAACCTGATCATCTTGTGGGGAAACTCCTCACGGATTTGATCGATTATGACGAAACAATCCACAATGAGCGTGATGAGGAAGACGTGGTTCACACGAATCTGGGAACGATCTGCAACGGTCTTGCAGAATTGCGCGGCCTTTACGGCACGGGTCACGGCAAGCATGGAAATGCATCGGGACTCGGGGCACGCCATGCCAAACTCGCGGTAGGGGCAGCGACAACTTTGGCGATTTTTCTTTTCGAAACACACCAACAAACGAAAAAATGAAAGCACAAGACCTTCAATTCACCCAGCTTCTCGAAGGCTCGAAGCAGTTCATTATTCCGATCTTCCAACGCACATACAGTTGGGAGCGAAGCCATTGCGAACAGCTTTGGCTGGACATCATTCGTGTCGGCAGCAACCCAGATCTGAACAGCCATTTCATCGGCTCCGCCGTTTACATTCCGGAACAAGAGACCAGTGCCGCGATTTCCCGCTGGCTTGTGATCGACGGCCAGCAGCGGATCACGACCATGACGCTGCTGTTACTAAGCCTGATGCGACGCCTGAATGCTGAGGGATTGGATGAGCCAGTATCCGCTGCGCAAATCGAGGATTCCTATCTACGCAATCGCTACGGCAAGGGAGACTTGAGCTACAAAATGCTGCTCACCAAGACGGACAAGGAGACTCTGATCGCGCTGCTGGAAGGCAAGACGCCGTCCGAACCTGTTTCCTCGCGAATTGCGGACAATTTTGCTTTCTTCTCCGGTCAGATGGCGACCGCAGATGTGAAGACCGTCTATCAGGGAATCCAAAAGCTTATGATCGTGGATGTGCGCCTTCAGCAGGGGCTGGACAATCCGCAGATGATTTTCGAAAGCATGAACTCGACTGGCAAGGCGCTCACTCAGGCGGACTTGATCAGGAACTTTGTACTCATGGGATTGAAGCACGATCTCCAAACCCGGCTCTACAATGAGTACTGGCGACCGATGGAGATTGTCTTCGGCGCGGAAAACTACAACAGTCAGTTCGACGAGTTCATGCGCTTCTTCCTCGTCATCCATACCGGCAACTACCGCATCCGCCGGGGTGATGTTTACAACGAGTTCAAAACCTACTCCCGCAAATATGAGGTTGAGGTGCTTTTGGCGTCTTTGAAGGACTATGCAGCCTTCTATTGTGCGATCGCCCTCGGAAAAGAGAAGGACCCGCAACTCGCAAGTGCCTTCCACGACATTCGGGAACTGCGGGCGGACGTCTGTTATCCGCTACTGATGGAGCTATACGCCGATTTTTCACTCCAGCGCCTTAGCAAAGCCGAGTTCATTGAGATTGTCCTGATGGTGGAAAGCTACGTGTTCCGCCGGGCGGTCTGCGATATTCCAACCAGTTCGCTGCGGCAGACTTTTGCGACCTTCAGCAAAAAGCTGAAAAAGGACCGCTACATCGAGAGCGTAAACGCGGCGTTCCTTCTCCTGCCATCATATCGCCGCTTCCCGGACGACGCAGAGTTCCAGCGCCAGATGAAAGTGAGGAACCTCTATCAATTCAACCGCCGCTCGTATTGGCTACGGCGTTTTGAGAACCACGACCGCAAAGAGCGCGTGATGGTGCAGGACTACACCATCGAGCACATCATGCCCCAGAACGATAACCTGAACGCACAATGGCGAGCGGATCTCGGGGAGAAGTGGAAAGATATCCATGCCCAATACCTTCACACCCTGGGGAACCTCACTCTTACCGGTTATAATTCGGAATACAGCGACCGTCCGTTCAAGGATAAGCGTGATATGGATGGTGGCTTTCATCAAAGTCCGCTGCGACTCAACGAGGGACTTGGTACTTGTGAGATCTGGAACGAGCAGGCCATCCAGAAGCGGGCGACCCATCTCGCGGAGAAAGCAACGAAGATCTGGACGGTTCCATTAATCCCTGCCGACATTCTGGAAACTTACCGAAGCAAAGGCAAAGAGGAGTCGGATTATTCCTTAGATGTTCATCCTCATCTCATCGGAGGCATCACCCGCGAATTGTTCGACGCGCTCCGGGCCGAGGTGTTGGCGCTCGACGAGTGCGTGCGTGAAGTCGTGCTCAAGCTTTACATCGCCTTCAAAGCGGAAACGAATTTCGTGGATATGGTCCCGCAATCCAAGCGTTTGCGGCTCAGTCTAAACATCGATTTCCCGGAAGTGGATGATCCTCGCAAGCTCTGCAAGGACGTCAAAGGTTTGGGCCGATGGGGTAACGGCAATACCGAGGTGTTTCTCGAAAAGCTGGAAGACATTCCCTATATCATGGGGCTGGTCCGGCAAGCGCTTGAAAAGCAGCTCGGCGATGAGAATGATGAACTGCACTTCCCATGACCTACAAGCTCCCCATCAACCTCGAAAGCCTCCTCCGCCAGCGGCAGGTGGAGGTGTTTCAGGGTCCACTGGCGTATGACCCGGGATGCCATCAGTTTCATCCAGCGGAACTACATCAAGGAAACGATCATCAAGCATCTGCAACGCGCGGAAGCCGAGCGATTCTGGAACTTCCTGCAGGCCGCCATCGAGGAGGCTGTCGTCAACGCTGTCCATCACCGCTCCTACGAGATCCGGTAGCCGGTCGAGGTTCGTATTTCCCGCGAGGATCTGGTGGTCCTGAGCTTCCCCGGTCCCGACCGCTCGATCAAGATGGAGGCGCAGATACTCCTGGTGTGTATGTCGGTGATATCAAGGTAGGCTCTGAGTATGCCGAGCAAAATAGGGACCACGGAACAGACGCCACCAGATGGGGGCTGCCTACAGAGCATATCCGTAAACTATCCAAGAAATGAAAGATGACCCCAACTCCCCCAATTGTGTGTAGTCAGCTATGAGAGTTCTATCTTTAAAGTTTACCGACGAAACCCTTCTTATTCAAACCGATGAAGGGAGCTTTATGTCAACCCCAAAGTGGGGGGTATTGCAGCAGGGGGTTGCCTCTCTGTTACCATTGGATGAGGAAACCAAACCCCTGACGAGGAGGCTGCTCGTTCCCTACGATGGAAATATCTTACCAATGAAAAATGTGACCACGGATGCCGTTGTTGTGTGCATTGCTCGCAGGTATTGGGATTGGGCTAACGGAGATGATTCCATCTCTCAGGAAATACCGGATGTGTTGCAAGCGCGTCTTGAGATCAACTCTGGCAAACGAGGATGGCCAAAACCGTCTCCGGGGATTCGATCAGTGGCGAAATAATTTATCAACGGAATCGCCATGAGTGCCAACCCATCAAAAAAGGTGAACCCCATGCCTCGTAAGCCCGCAAAATCGAAGGCTCCAAAAGCCACACTGGATTTCACTGCCCTCGTGGACGCCATCCGGCATGTGCATAAGCACAGCTCGGCCGTGGTCAACCGGGTGGTCAACACGAGTCTGACCCTGCGCAACTGGGTGATCGGTGCCTATATTGTGGAATATGAACTGCGAGGTGCCGACCGGGCCGAGTATGGCGACCGGATCATCGAAAACCTCGCGATCGCTTTGCGAAAACATCAGGTTCCGACGTGTGAGCCCTCCCGGCTTTACGCATATGCCTCTTTTTTTCGAGGGTATCCGCAAATCCTGAAAACCGCGATTCAAGCTTGGCCGCAGCTTTGGGCTTTGGACTCAGAAATCCAAAATGAGATTCTCCGGTCGCTGACCGGAAGATTGGAGTCCGGGAAAGGCGTACCGATAATTCTCCGGTCAGTGACCGGAAAAACCGGCGATGCGAAAGACGTGCGGTCGCAGCCTGGGAACCCGCTCTATTCATTGCCAGGTGAAAAGCTCCTTCCCCATCTTTCCTACACCCACTTCGAACAACTCATTAGCATCACGGATCCCTTGAAGCGCGCGTTCTATGAGATCGAGTGCATCCGGGGAAATTGGTCCGTCCGGGCCCTCAAGCGCCAGATCGCCTCACTCTATTTCGAGCGCTCCGGCCTCTCGTTGGACAAGGACAAACTTTCTGTGATGGCCAACGAGGCGGCGGAGAAGTCCGAAGCGAAGTTGGCGATCCGGGATCCCTACATTTTCGAGTTTCTTGGGCTGAAGCCAAAAGAGACGGTGGCGGAATCCGATCTGGAGGATGCCTTGCTCGACAACTTGCAGGAATTCCTGCTGGAGCTGGGTCATGGGTTTTGTCTGGAGGCCCGGCAGAAAAGCCTTGTGATCGGCAAGACGCGGGGGTTCGTGGATCTGGTGTTTTATCACCGCATCCTGAAGTGTCATGTGCTGGTCGAGCTGAAGGTGGATGAGTTCCGACACGAGCACATCGGCCAGCTCAACTTGTATGTCGAGTGGTTCCGGAAGAACATGATGCAGAAGGGCGACAACCCGCCCATCGGCCTGCTGCTCTGCACCGGCAAGGATCATGCGCTGGTGGAATACGCGCTCGCCAGCATGTCCAACCCGCTTTTTGTTTCCAAATATCAGCTCGAACTGCCGAGCAAGGAGTCGCTTCAACGGTTCCTTGATGACAAACGCAAGGAGGTGAGTGGTGAAATCTGAGGCCGCCCAGATCCGCCTCGACGAGCGGAACCACGTCGAGAAGCCGATGCTCGACCAACTGGCCGGACTGGGCTGGGAGATCATCGATCTGGATGCCAAGCAGCATCCCGGTGATAGCCACCGCGCGAACTTCACCGAGGTGGTGATGCTGCCGGTTCTGCGGGCGCAGTTGAAAGTGATCCAGCCGTGGCTGGAGGACGACCAGGTGGAAGAGGCGGTCAAGTGCCTGACGGCCAACTTCCCCGGCTCGAACCTGCTCCAGAACAACCAACACGTCTTCCGCCTGCTGCTGGAGGGAACCAGCGTTTCGGAAAATCGCCAGACCGGTGAGAAGAGTCCCACGGTGCGGTTCATTGATTTCAACGACAGGCGGAACAACCGTTTTATCGCGGTGTGCCAGTTCAAGGTGCGCATCCTCGGAACCGAGCACCACATCATCCCGGATATCGTGCTTTTTCTCAACGGTCTTCCGGTGGTGGTGGTCGAGTGCAAATCTCCGAAGGTGAAGGAACCCATCCCCGAGGCCATCGAGCAACTCCTGCGATACGGGGAGCAGCGGGGTGCCAGGGGCGAAGGCAGTGCCCCGCTGTTCTACTACAATCAATTTCTGATCACCACCTGCCGCCAGGAGGCGAAATTCGGCACGATCACGACCCACAACGAAAAACAGTTTTTCCGGTGGGCCGATCCGTTCCCCCGCACCCTCAACGATCTCGACCACGGCAGCAGCAGCCCGAATGACCAGCAGCGGCTTGTCGCCGGGATGCTGGATCATTCCAACCTGCTGGATCTGATCCGCACGTTCACGCTCTTCAGAACGAACTCGAAGGGGGAAATGATCAAAGTGGTGGCCCGCTATCAGCAATTCCGCGCGGTCAAGCTGGCCGTGAAGCGATTACTGGAGGGCAAGAACCCGCGCGAGCGCAGCGGCATCATCTGGCACACCCAAGGCTCCGGGAAGTCGCTGACGATGATGTTTATGGTCCGGGAGATGTATCGGCACGCTGCCCTCTCGAAGTGGAAGATCATCTTCGTGACCGACCGCACGCAGTTGGAGCAGCAGCTTGCCGAAACCAGTCAGAGCATCGGTTTCACCGTCAAGGTGGCCGACAGCATCAAAAAGTTAAAGGAGCTGCTTGTGAGCGATGCTTCGGATCTCGTGATGGCGATGATCCACAAGTTCCGCGAGACCGATTTGTCGGAGACATTCCCCGAGCTGAATACCAGCCCGCATATCCTCCTGATGACCGATGAGGCGCACCGTTCGCAGTATTCCCTGCTGGCTGCCAATCTGGACAAGGGGGTGCCCAACGCCTCCCGCATCGGCTACAGCGGAACCCCAATCGACAAGACGGAGCGCGTCTTCGGCGATTACATCGACAAATACACCATGCGCCAGTCGATTGCGGACGGCGTGACGCTGGAGATCATCTACGAGGGCCGCACCCACAATGCCGAGGTGACCGACAAGGCAGGGATGGACACGGCATTTGCGGATGTCTTCAGCGATTACAATCTCCAACAGCGCATGGAGATCCTGGGCTACGGTTCGCGCACGGCCTATCTGGAGAGCGACACGACCATCGCGGCGAAGGCCAAGGATATGGTGGGGCACTACCTGACGCATGTTTTCCCCAACGGCTACAAGGCCCAGATCGTGGCGACCTCGCGAGAGGCCGCGGTGCGATATAAAGCGCATGTGGATGCGGCGGTGGCGGATGCCATCACGGCACTGGAAAAAGCAAACCCGCTGAAGCTCGATGTGGCCTGCCTGAAAAAACTCCAGAGCGACGTGGTCATCTCCGGCAGCCACAACGATGAGAAGCATCTGACGCCCTACACCAACGCTGCGAGGCACGAGACGACGATCAAGAGCTTTAAGCTGCCGTTCGGCCGGGAGGACGACGGAGTGAATGGTGACGTGGGGATCGTGATCGTGAACAACATGCTGCTCACGGGGTTTGATGCCCCGGTGGAGCAGGTCATGTATCTGGACAAGATCATTGTCGCCCACAGCCTGCTCCAGGCGATTGCCCGCGTGAACCGGGTGGGGGGAGATTCAAAGGAAAAGGGGTTCGTGGTGGATTATGTTGGCGTCGGCAACCACCTCAAAAAGGCGCTCGATAACTACGACGAGCGCGAGCAGAACGAGGTGCTCGACGTGCTGAGTTTCCCGGAAGAAGAACTTCGGGAACTGAAAGCCAGTCATAACGAGGTGCTTGCCATGCTGAAGAAGCACAAGCTGACCGACCTCACGGATCACGATGCGTTTTTTGATGTGTTCTACGACGAAGACCTGCGCTTTGAGTTTATGAGCGTCTTCAAGAAGTTCACCAAAAATCTGAACCTCGTTTTCCCCGCCAAGGAGGCGCTGGATTTCATGGGCGACTATCAGGCACTCGTGGAAATCAATGTGCTCGCGGAAAAACATTTTCGCGATGAGCGGATGAGCATGAAGGGGATCCCTCCTAAACTGCGCAAAATCACCGATGCCTTTTTAGAGTCACGTGGCATCAACGTGAAGGTGGAGCCGATCTCGATCCTGGATGAAGATTTCCAGAAGGAGGTCAAGAAGCACGACCGGACGAAAACGAAGGCCGCCGAGATCGAACACGCGGTCCGGCACCATCTCGACGTGGACTTAAACGACGATCCCGAGTTGCAGGCATCATTTGCTGAGGCGCTGCGGAAGATCTTCCAGGAGTTCGCCAACAACTGGGCGAAGATTTACGAGGAGTTGGAGAAGCTGCGCCAACGCATCGTGAACGCGGGCAAGGAACCGACCTATGGCCTCCACCGGAAAAAGCAGATGCCGCTATTCCGAATGCTCCGGCGGGAGATTTTTGGCGAGGAACCGGCAAATGAATCGCTCAATGCGGCAGAGCCAATAGGGAGGTATGGCATGAAGGAGGAGGAGAAGATCAGCAATCTTGTCGCACTGACCCAGCATCTCTACGGGGAAATCGAGCGGGAGCTGAAACTCACCGGATTTTGGGAGAGCATCCCCGCTCGCAATAAGCTTGTTGCGGACCTCCAGAAAGTTCTCCTGCAGCCAGATTTTTCAAGGCTCCCGGGAATCGTGAAAAACCGGAAACATATCATCAGCCGATTGATGGAAATCGCGGAGAAGAATCACGACACGATCCTTTACGCCGCCTGATGGATCTCAATTTCCAGATCGTCCGTTCGGCCAGGCGCAAGAAACTCACAATCACTGTGGAGCGGGACAGGTCGATCATCGTTCACGCCCCGGAAGGCACCACAGACGACGCGATCAGTCGGGTCGTCGATTCCAAGCGGGAGTGGATATTCGACAAAATTCATCATCCGCAAAAGTATCAGTCCCGCCTGCACCCTCCCGGCAAGGAAGTGGTCAACGGGGAATCCGCTCCCTACCTCGGAAAAGAATACCGCATCGAGGTCACCGAGACGGCGAGCGGGGAGGTCGAGTTTTCGCGACGGTTTCTGATCCCTCGGGCCCAACAAAAAAAGAGGCGGGAGGTTTTGAAGGCATGGTATATCGAGCGAGCGAAGGAAACGATTCTGCCGCTGGTCGCCTGCCATGCCCGCGATCTTGGGGTGCAATACGGGGCGGCCCGGATCGTGGATAACCGTTATCGCTGGGGCTCCTGCACCGTGAAGGACAACGTGAATTTCAACTGGCGGCTAATCAAGGCCCCAATGTTTGTCATTGCGTACGTGATCGTGCATGAACTCGCCCATCTGCTCGAAGGCAACCATACCCCGCGCTTCTGGAATATCGTACGGGCCAAAGCCCCATCGACCGAAAAGGCGCGGGCTTGGCTGAAGGAACACGGGCAGATGCTTGAGGAGGAAGTGTGATTCTTTGTAACGGTGTCAGCGGCCCCAAACTTCCGTGATTTAGATCAGCCTTATGCGGCTTTCTCGACTCAACGCTAACCCGGACAAATCACAAGTGGCCACCCCATCTTGCTAACCATTTGGCCGCCAGCGGTTCCGGGCTCCCTCACCGTATCGCCCTGGATATGCCTCGGTCGCCCGGACCCACTGGCAACCAAAGCGTTACGCAATCTGA
>JBGTAR010000034.1:0-13335 GCA_041749815.1 Terrimicrobiaceae bacterium | reverse complement strand
CACAGCCATCCTGTTCTTAAGAGCCACAATCTCCAACACCTTGGCATCGGACTCCTTTTGATCGAAACCGATAAAACGGGTGGCGCCTTTGGTTTCGATTTTGGAGAGTTCGATGACCTGCTTTTTCTGGGAGGCGCGGGCGCGGGCACGCTGGGCCTCCATCAAATCCTCAAAGGCCTGGGAATCCACGGACAAGCCACGCTCGCGGGCCATCAACTCGGTGAGGTCCAAGGGAAATCCCTGTTCATCATAGAGCTTAAAAGCAAAAGCTCCCGAGATCGTCGCGCCAGCATCGAGGCTCCCGATTTCTTTTTCAAAAAGTTCGATGCCTTTATCGAGGGTTCGGTTGAAGGCTTCCTCTTCCATGTGGAGGACTTCCTGGACATGACGCTGCCGCGCCCGGATTTCCGGAAACGCGTCTCCCATGGTGCGGACAAGGACATCCGTGAGTTTGTAGAAGAAGGGCTCATGGAAACCGAGGGTGCGCCCATATTTCACCGCCCGCCGAAGGATCCGGCGAAGCACGTAATTTCGATCCGTGTTGCCCGGCGAAATCCCATCCGCAATGGCAAAGCTCAGAGTTCGGATATGATCCGAGATCACACGGAAGGCGATGTCTGTTTCAAGAACAGCGGCCGGGGCATCGTCAGAGGGAAGCGTGTTGGAATATTTTTTGCCGCTCAGAACCTCGATCTCATCAAAAATAGGACGGAAAATATCGGTCTCATAATTTGAGATCCTGGCATCAGCAAAGTTGGTGAAATTTTTGGTGCCTTGCATGATCGAAGCCACCCGCTCGAAACCCATGCCGGTGTCCACGTGACGGGCGGGAAGCTCGGAGAATGTGCCATCAGGGTTTGCGTTGAACTGGATAAAAACCAGGTTCCAGATCTCGATGCAGCGGGCGTCTCCGGAGTTGACCAATTTTCCGCCCGTGTCTCCCAGCGGAGTGAGGTCCACATGCAGTTCGCTGCAGGGACCGCATGGCCCTGTGTCACCCATCATCCAAAAGTTGTCTTTTTTGTTGCCTCCAACAATATGCACCGCCGGATCCAACCCGGCTTGGGTGAACAAGCCCGACCAGATATCATGCGCCTCCTGATCGAAGGCACTGGGATCTCCCGCCTCCGGTTGATAAACCGTCGCATACAGGCGTTCGGCCGGCAGCCCCCAGCGCTCGACCACCAACTCCCAAGCCCAGCGAATGGCCTCTTCCTTAAAATAGTCCCCAAAACTCCAATTCCCCAGCATCTCAAAAAAGGTGTGGTGGTAGGTGTCAAGGCCCACGTCCTCAAGGTCATTGTGCTTGCCGCCGGCACGGATACATTTTTGAGTGTCTGCCGCGCGAGGCGGGTCATAGGGGCACGCCTTCTCTCCCAAAAAGATCGGCACAAATTGGTTCATCCCCGCATTGGTGAAAAGCAGGTTCGGGGAGTCCGGCATCAGACTGGACGAAGGAACAATCGTATGCCGCTTCTCACGAAAAAAATCGAGGAAGGATTTGCGCAGGTCGGTAGAGGTCATGGGAATCCAAGAGAAGACCCCGACTGACCGAAAATTTCAAGCCCGCAGCGCATGAGACGGGGCAAACAGGTGTGATTAGCCGTGGGCGAGCACCTGGAGTCAGCTTCTTGATTGCGGGAACTCTCAACCAGACGACTTGGCTCTCAAGCGACGGTCCGTACCACCGAAGGCACGCTTCGCTTGTGCGCCAGATTCTTTACCAAGGGTAGGGCGAGTCAGTCCCTTGACCGCCGACTTTTCCTGCTTCATGCGACAGTCCTCCTTCGCTAAAGCTCCGGAGGAGAACACGGCGATGGACGTGTCCTCCATAGCCTTGGCGAAGGAGGACCGCCATCCCCACCACCCAAGGCACGCTTCGCGTGTTTGCCAGCTACTTTGCCAAAGGCCCTGAACACCACCTCAATGAGGCACTAAGAAACACAGAAACAGAGGGGTTTCGACTCTCCTGTGTCTTTATGCCTTGTGAGAGAATTTTTCTGAGATCGATGTCTCCCTTACAAATATTGACAACCAACCAACCATATGGTTGGTTCATCTTCCATGAAAACCATTGGGATCTTTGAGGCCAAGAACCGTTTTCCCGTGATCTGCTCTCAAGTCGCCAAGACCGGCAACCCGGTACTTGTGCAGAGGCGCGGCCATCCTCTGGTGATCATTTCGGCTGCGAAGGTCGAGCAACAGGAAGGGCGACCAGACATTTTGACCGAGTGGAAGAAATGGGAGGAGGAAAATCCAGCGAGCAAAGCTGACGGGGACTTTCCCGAAGTATGGAAGCTGCGAGGTAATCGGTCGCGGAATCCGCTGGAGGAGTAAGCCATGCGCTATCTGCTGGACACCTCCATTTTTTCGCAACCCTTGCGCCGCAAACCGGTGGAAAATGCCCTTATCAGATGGCGGGAAGTTGGCGATGGCCAGTGCGCTGTGTCTGTGGTCACGGTTTCAGAGGTGGAATGGGGGCTCCATTTGGAGGGCCGCGAGGCTCGGTGGCAGAAATACCGCGATCTTCTGGAGGGGCGTTTGGTCTTGTTGGAAACAGGTGAAGAAATCTGGCATCGTTTTGCTCGGATCAAGGCTCGTCAGCAGCAGTTGGGCAAAGTTGTTGCCGATTTGGACCTCCTGATCGCAGCAACAGCCACAGAGGAGGGCCTGACAGTTGCGACGCTGAACGCTGGAGATTTTGGGCGCATTGAAGGTATTGCTTGGGAAGACTGGTCCCAATAAAGCGGCTCTTCCCAGGCACCTGAAAATTATCTCACTGAGGCACTAAGAAACTCAGGAATTCCAACTCCTCTGTGTCTTTGTGGCTTTGTGAGGGATTTTCTCAGAGCACTTCCAAATCGACAAGGATTTCCCGGTCCTTGGCACCATTGACCGGGCCGATGATGCCACGTTTTTCCATGATGTCGACAATGCGTGCCGCGCGGGAATAACCCAGGCGCAAGCGGCGCTGAAACATGGAGGTCGAGGCCCGCCGTTCCTGACGCATGATGTCGAGAAATTTGTCCAGAAGCTCCTCATCCTCGTCTGTGACGTCCTCTTCCTCTTCGGAGTTGGACTGCAATTTGTCATGGATACTGGACTCAAAAGAAGGCTCGGCCTGCGAGGCCACAAAGTCCACAACCCGCTGAATCTCCTCATCGGTCACAAGCACGCCCTGAGCCCTCAGGAGTTCTGAGGAGCCGGGGGGCAGATACATCATATCGCCCTGACCCAGCAGTTTCTCAGCGCCCTTTTGATCGAGGATCACCCGGCTGTCCAAGCCGGAGGCCACTTGGAAGGCGATGCGGCTGGGGATGTTGGCTTTGATGATACCGGTGACCACATCGGCACGTGGGGTCTGGGTGGCAACAATCACATGGATCCCGGCGGCGCGGGCCATTTGAGTGATCCTTGCGATGGCTCCTTCGACATCGGCTGGAGCGGTTTGCATAAGGTCGGCCAATTCGTCCACGATAACCACAATGTAGGGCATGTGCTCCGGGACAATCACGTCTCCATCCCTGGCATTCCGTACGGGAGGTGGAAGCGGCTCTTCGTCGAGGGGTTCATCTTCCTCTGATGAGGGTTCCGTTTCGGTTTTTGCCTCGTCCTTGGCCACTGGTTCAGCTTCCCCGGCTGCGGTGGGGGCGGCTGGACGGGGACGGTCATTAAACCCAATGACATTTCGGACTCCCACCTTGGCGAAAATCTTGTAGCGCAGTTCCATCTCATCAACGACCCACTTGAGAGCCATGAGCACTTTTTTCGGGTCGGTGACCACGGGAGTGACCAGATGGGGCAGTTTGTTGTAGATCTGCATTTCCACGACCTTGGGATCGATCATGATGAATCGCAACTCCTCGGGGGTGAAGCGAAACAGCAGGCTGGCGATGATGGAATTGATGCAGACACTTTTTCCGCTGCCGGTGGTTCCAGCGACCAGGCAGTGAGGCATTTTGGCAAGGTCGGCAATGATGGCTTTGCCGTAAACGTCTTTTCCCAAGCCGAGGGGCAGCCGGCCTCCGGAATGCAACCACTCATCAGTTTCCAACAATTCGCGAAGGGTGACTTTGACCTTCTTGGCGTTGGCCAATTCGATGCCGACGGTGTCTTTGCCCGGGATCGGGGCCAGGATATTGATGCGGGCCGCCCGGGTCGCACGGGCGATGTCACGTTCCAAATTGGCAATGCGGTCCACACGGACGCCTTTGACCGGCTTGACCTCATACCGGGTGATCGTCGGACCGTAGGTGATGTCGCCTGCGGTCGCTTCGATCCCAAACTCCTGCAGTGTGGAGAGGATCGTGGACTGCATCGATTTGAGTTCTTCATGATCCGTGGGCACGCGCCCTTCCATGTCCTGAGCATCCAATAAATCGAGTGGAGGCAGTTGGTAATTTTCCAAGCGGAGGCTCGTGAGTGATGGCTGGGATTCCGGATTTTTGGGACGCGAGCGCGCCGCTTCGATTTCTGCCAGGGAGGGGCGCTTGGTCGGTGGAGCGGTGCCATCAAAGATTTGGGGTTCCGCAACGGGAGTCTGGCCGCGGACCTCCACGATGGGCTCCGGCTTCGACTTCTTCGTTTTTTTCTCAAGCTTCTCAGCTTTTTTGGAAAGTTCCTTGTGCTCGAGTTCGATACGCTCCGCCTCGGCCATTCCCGCCAGCTTGCGCTTGCGGGCTTCTTCCGCCCGCGTTTTTGCGGAATGCCATGCCGCGCGCAGCACGTGGATCGGGTGGAACCCAATGGCCAACACAAGACTCACCAAATAGAGCACCCACAGAACCGCAGGTGCTCCCACCGGCCCCAGCGATCCGCCAAAGGCCTTTTCGCCCACCCACATCCCAATCCATCCCCCGGGTCCTTCAAGCCTGAGAGCTTCCCGCCAACCCTGAAGAAACCATCCCTGCATTTGGATCAAACACGCCCCGGTGACCACCATCAAAACACTCCAACCAAAACGCTCCCGCATCCGGAATCCGCGGATGGACAACTTGGCCAGCCCGTAGCCCCCGCTCACAATTATCCAGAGATAGGCGGCGGCTCCAAAAAAGAAATAGAGATACCCGGCCACGATGGCTCCCACCACCCCACACAGGTTGTGCGTGACCTCCTTGGCCGCATTGGTCCATCCAATGAGAGGCACCCATTTGGGGATGTCCTGGGGGTCGTAAGAAATGAGGGCGATGGGGAGAAGCACGGCGAGCCCGATCAGCACCAAGCCGATCACTGCATCCCACGTGCTTCCCATGCGTGATTTGTTTGCCATGAATTGAACGCGTCATATTGCCTGATCCCTGCCGTGACCGCAAGGATTCCTCTAGCGGCTCAAACTCCCAAAAACCGATCAGCCCAGGCTTTGACTTCCGGGGACATCTTGACTAACTCAGGCCAGCCGCGGGTGTAACCTTCGCCGGGGAGTTTATGGGTGGCATCAAATCCCATGTGGGAGCCAAGGTTCGGCAGGGTCGTGGCGTGGTCGAGGGAGTCGCTGGGATTTTTGATGAATGTCGAATCCCGTTGGGGATCGGTGTTGGCGCACAGCCGGAAGAGCACATCGCTGGTGTTATGCACGTCACAATCCTCGTCCACGACGACGATGTATTTGGCAAACATCATTTGGCCCATGCCCCACAAGCCATGCATGACCTTAAAAGCCTGCCACGGATATTGTTTGCGGATGGAGACAAAGACCAGATTGTGGAAGACTCCCTCCGCGGGCAGGGCCATGTCCACGATTTCCGGAAAATTCATTTTGAAGACTGGAAGGAAAACCCGAACGCTGGCGGCCCCCATATAGAAGTCCTCCATGGGCGGCACCCCGACAATAGTGCAGGGATACACGGCGTCTTTGCGGTGGGTGATGGCCGTGATGTGAAAGACCGGGTAATCGTCCACATTGGTGTAAAAACCCGTGTGATCACCGAAAGGGCCCTCCGCCCTCGTTTCCCCAGGCTGCACGTAGCCCTCCAACACAAAATCCGAATCCGCCGGAACTTCGATGTCCACGGTTTCGCATTTGATGAGCTCCACGGATTTTTTTCGTGCGAATCCCGCAAAAAGAATTTCATCAAGCCCATCCGGAAGCGGGGCGGTGGCGGCGAAGGTGTAAGCCGGATCGCCGCCGATGGCCACAGCAACAGGCATGCGCTCCCCGCGCTCGTAATACCGTTTCCCATGACGCGCGCCGACCTTGTGAACCTGCCAGTGCATGCCAGAGGTTCTTCCATCAAAAACCTGCATCCGATACATCCCGACATTGCGGTCGCCCGTGTCGGGGTCTTTGGTGTAAACGGTCGGGAACGTGATGAATCGCCCGCCATCATTCGGCCAGCAATGAAGCACAGGAAGGTCATTCAGAGAAAAGCCTGACGCAGCAGCCCCTTCGGGGAAAAGGTGGATCACGTCCTTGCATGGCCCCGAGCGCACATGTTTCGGACGGGCGTGAATCACATCGATCCCATTTTTTAAGAGCGTGAAAGCTTCCCGAAAGGAACGTGGGGGTTTGGCCTTGAGCAGGAATTGCATCTGTGCCGCAAGATCCTCAACCGACTCCAATCCCAGAGCCATGGCCATGCGACGCTGCGACCCCATGGTGTTGATGGCCACTGGAAATGGGGAGCGCTTCCCATCAATCGTCGCATTTTCAAAAAGCAGGGCCTTGCCGCCACCGGGAGACTTCATTTCACGGTCAGCAAGCTCCGTGATTTGCAGTTCCGTCGCGACTGGATCGGAAACCCGCCGCAGTTCCCCTTCCTGCTCCAGCTTCTGGAGAAAGGCGTTGAAAGAAGCAAATGCCATCAGGCGGCGGCTGGCTGCGTCACGGTCATCGGCTTGGGCCTTGCAACCGCCACAGGTTTTGAGGGAAGACCTGCCGCATGGAGTTCGGCCCCGAGCCAACGGAAGAGACCGCGACAAAAAAACCGTAGAGACCCCCAATCCGGCCCGATCCCCGTGTAGATCTCCTGCCATCCCGTATTTAGCCGACCATAACAGCCCGCCATTTTGCGTTTTTGAGCGACCACGGAGAGCCGGTGATTGTAGAACCGCATGAACCTCGCTGCGACTTTGTCGATTGGGCCAATGAACGGCAGGCACCAAAGATCACGCCCGCCCATTTCCTTCAAAGCGGTTCGTCCAGGACCTGCAAAAAACAGGGTGATGTCCATCAGGTAAGCCGCCGACATCAACTCGGCATCTCCAATATAAAAGTATTTGTCTTTGTAGAGGCCCTCGAACCATGAACGGTAGGAGAGTCGCCAGTCAGAGTTGATTTTATCCAAATCCACCATCTCGCCCTTATGCTCCGCCGAGATTCTTGCAAAGGCCATCCTCGCCGTCCATGAACAATAGTCCATCCCCGGGCTGTAGAGCGGATCGATGAACCCGGCAGCATCTCCCACCATTTGCCAGTTCGGGCCAACAAGATTTTCAGAAAAATACGGCAACTGACCCCGCGCTTTGATATCGCCCTCCACCGGCACCGCATCCGTAAAAAACTCGCGGGTCACAGGATGGGACAACAGGTGGGCCTTGAGACGCTCACCCGGGGAACCGCCTGCCGCCGGAGTGAAGAGCCGCGTGTCAAAAACCAAACCCGCACTAAATTCCCCTCCTTTGAGGGGAATAACCCAGCACCACCAGCCATAGCCTGAAATATGATTGGTTGCGCCTCCGCGGCTTGTAAAAACTGAGGATCCGTAACGTTTGTGTTTGGCGTGAACCTCTGCCCCGTCCCAATCCTTCACTCCAGTGAAACGTGCCCAAAGGGCGGCGATCGGATGGTCGGTGAGCTTTTTATGAAGACCGAGTTTTTTGGAGAGCAGCGTCGAGCGCCCGCTCGCATCGACCAACCATCGCGCCTCGATCTCAATGGTCTTGCCATCATGTTCGACCGTCAATTTTGCCAGATCAGCATTTCCGACATCCAGATTTTTCACCGCCGCGGGGCGAAGCACATCAGCCCCTTCCTCGCAGGCCGTGTCCAACAAGTGCTGGTCAAAGACCGCCCGGTCGAGTTGATAGGTTGGGTACCTGGAATTCAGCCCGGCACCAAATTCCACTGTCTCGTCAAACGGAGTCTCCGGAGACTTCGCAAACCACATTCTCAAGCTTTGCTTGGCCAAGTGCTCGTGGTTCAAATGACGGGATAATGAAAGGCGACGGTGGAAAAATTCCCCACTCACTTCGGTGGTCGCTTCCCCAACTTTGCGATCAAAAACCTCGGTTTTTTCAATGAGCAACACCTTCAGTTCCGGGTGTTCCCGTTTCAAAAGCAGCGCAACGGAGGATCCCGAGAGGGCTCCTCCAATTATCGCGACATCAACTTTCACACGCTCGTTCATACAGCACCCAACGAATGAACGCAATCCCGGGACGCAGGGAATCTTTCCTGCGGGTGTCATTAAAAGTGGGTGGACAAAAAAACGCCCGGAGTTCTCACTCCGGGCGGTTGGTTGAGTTTTAAGATGGTTTTCCCCGCAGGGAAATCCATTGGTGGGTTAGTTGACGGCTTGCAAATCTTCGCCAGCTTCTTTCCATCCTTTGAGGCCGGGAGAAAAATGCTTCACATTCGTGTAGCCGAGCTCTTGGGCCGCTTTGGCCGCCTTGGCATAAGCTCCGCAGGATTCACTACCACAATAGGCGACCACCAAAGTGGATTTGTCAGCTGGCAGTTTATCGCCGAAGCTGTCTTTCACAGCGATGAAATCGATTGCGGTGGGGATGTGCCCCTTGGTGAAGCTTTCGGTTCCGTTAACATCGACAACGACGACAGATTTATCAGCGATGGCGGTTTTGAGTTCGTCGATGCTGATATTTTCGTAGTTGCCGGCGAAAACGGCCGTGGTGGCAATGAGGAGAGTTGCGAGTGTTGCAGTAAGTTTTTTCATAGTTTTGTTTGGTTTTATGCGTTCGCAGGATTGCTCCTGCTTGGGATATTAGACGGCCAGGGCAGGCATTTTATTCAAATTTTCTTTCAGTTTTTTGATTCTGGCTATGCCCTGACAGCTTCAAAGATCAGAAAATCTCGACTTCGGCCGAATCAGATTAAGCAATCTAGCCGCCCTGACTTTGAACGAGTTGGGGATTGACGAAGAAAAGACACGCTCTATTGCGCAACCTGATGAATCGCATGACCAAAAATCTCTTTCTGACCATGTTATTGATAGTCGCCGCGCAGCCAGTCACGAGAGCCGCGATCATCGATATCAATGGAAATCAGAACAATGCCAAGATCAGTCAGGTGACCTACGTGGCGAATGGAAACCCGGTCACACAATCAGCCCCAGCCACGACCAACACATCGGTCAACTACGCCGTATTGGTCAACAGCATCACCGTGGCGAACGGAGCATCATCGACCAAGACGCTTTCTTTCTACAATTCTGCCAATGCCATCATTCGGAACAACAATTTTGTTCCGACAACCGGCGCCAATCCCATACCGGGAACTATTACTGGCTCCGGAGGTGTTGGTGTTTACGACACCGTCTCACCCAACAGAGTTCGAATCCAGAACGACGGGATTCCCGCCTATGAAAATGCGGTCATCCAATCATCGATCGACACGAATCTGATGAACTACCTCTTTTATGACGGCGATCTACAGAATATGCCAGCTCCTGGGGTTGCTGATTTTGATATCCTTTACTATAACGCCTGGAGGCCCTCCGATTACCTGGTTGTGGCGGAGCGAAATGGGAACACCTTCTTTGAGCTTGTTCCTCTTGGCATTGATGGCAACCCGATCTCTGGGGCTAACACCCTTCGTTTTGGACAAACCCCGACTCCCCAGCCCCACGATTGGAATTCGGGTTACATAAACTCGTTTGACCTGAACACGAACCAGCCCATGTGGTTTACGGCGGCAAGTATCACGAAGTTTTTCGAGGGAACTTCGGTTTTACCAGCGGACCAACTTGTTTTCGGCTACCGAATTGACAACAACGGCAATGCGGACGTGAAGTTTTTTGGTGCCTCCGACGACCCATTCACAGATAATCCCATCAACCCCCTAGTGCCGATTCCCGAGCCTGCTTCGTTGGTTCTTCTCCTGAGCACATCGGCAGCTTGGCTGTTACTCAAGCGCCGGAGATGAGGTCACGGGTCAGGAACCAACTCCTCCCAGAGCCGCAGCGCTGACAAGCCCGACGATTTGACCTGCCGCGTTCACCACGGGGAGGATGGGTTCCCCACTGGATTGCATGATCGAGATTGCGCGGGAGCCAGGCAGCCCGGTAGGAAGAACTGGAACGGTTCGGGTCACCGAAGAAATCCCGTCATAAGTGCCGGCAAGAGCAAGCAAACGGGAACGTTCCGCCACCCCGAGGACCCGCATGTCAGGGGCCACGATGGGAAAAACACTTTGACCTCGCTCGGCCAAAAACGCTGCCAAACCGCTGGGGGAAAAGTCGGCTGGCAGGGTGTCAAATTTGGTGGTCATGAACCTGGCAACCGAGGACTCCTGAGACGCATCAAAATACCGGGCCATGGCAATTTCCTGCTGGGCTCCTGCAAACACAAACATGGCGATCAGAATGAGCATTGGGTTTCCAAGAAATCCGCCCAGCGCAAAGAGCAGGGCAATCCCCTGCCCCACCCTGCCGGCGATGAGAGTTGCTTTGGAGTGCTTGAGCCGGATGGCCAGCAGCGCCCGGAGGACCCGCCCGCCATCCATGGGGAAAGCCGGAATCATATTAAAGATCACCAGCACCAAATTCAAGCCGAGCAGTTTTCCCGCGAGACCACCGTCCGCCCTGTCAAATCCCAGAATATCCCATCCCCTGTTCCCCGTCAGAACAATCGGGAGGAGCAACAGGGCGATGACGATATTAACGGCCGGCCCGGCAACAGCGATGACCAGTTCCTGGATGGGATTCCTTGGCATGCGCTCCAGCCGGGCCACGCCACCGATGGGGAGCAGGGTGATATCCGGCGTTCGGATGCCGTAGGCCCGCGCGGCAAACGCATGACCAAACTCGTGCAACAACACACAAAAAAACAGCAGGAGCACAAAAATCACACCACCCACCGCACTGGCCAACCCGCCGTTCTGGTAATAAATCCAGCCATAGAAGACCAGAATCAAAAAGAAGGTGGCATGGATCTTCACATCGATCCCGGAGACCCTCGCGATTCGAAAGGACCAACTCATAAATCACCCTTCGAACCACAAAAAAAATTTAAACTGCGATAGTCACTTGTCATTTTTCACGGAAAACCGACAATCAGCGGCTCATTCAGATTTCGCAACTCCTATTCTTTAACCGCACCAGCCCAACATGTCCGTTCCCAAAGTTTTTGTCGCCGACCCCATCTCTCAACGAGGAATCGAAGAACTCTCTGCCGGAGGAGCCTTGGAGGTGGTTGTTCGCACCGGGCTGCCGGAAAACGAGATTCTTGAGCTGATTGGGGACTTTGAAGCGATTGTGGTTCGGAGTCAGACCAAGGTGAATGCCGCCGTCCTTGAAGCTGCTAAAAAGTTGAAAGTGGTCGGGCGCGCCGGGGTGGGTGTGGACAATGTGGATGTCGACGTGGCAACAAAAAATGGGGTGATTGTGATGAACACTCCCGGCGGAAACACGATCTCAACCGCCGAACATGCGTTTTCCCTGCTGGTCTCCATCGCCAGAAATATCCCGCAGGCTCATGCCACCGTGAAAGCCGGACGTTGGGATCGCAAAAAATTTGAAGGCGTCGAGCTTTACGATAAAACCCTCGGAATTCTCGGCATGGGCCGCATCGGAAGTGAGATCGCCCGCCGGGCCATCGCCTTTGGCATGCGAGTGCTGGCCTATGACCCCTACCTGTCAGCTGCGAAAGCCAGGTCCCTCCAGGTTGAACTCCTCGACAATCTTGATGAACTCGTCGCACGTGCTGACTTTCTGACCATGCACATGCCCCTCACCGAGGACACAAAACACATGCTGGATGCCCGGCGTCTGGCCATCTGCAAAAAGGGAGTGCGTATTGTGAATTGCGCGCGGGGTGGCTTGATTGATGAGGCGGCCCTTGCCGAGGCTTTGAAGAGTGGCCAGGTGGCGGCCGCTGCTCTCGATGTCTATGAGGTCGAGCCTCCGCCCGCTGATTTTCCTTTGAGGGATCTGGACAATATTGTGTTCACCCCCCACCTCGGGGCCAGCACAGCCGAGGCCCAGGAAAATGTGGGCATCGAAATTGCCGCAGCAATACGAGCCGCGCTCCTCGATGGAGAAATCCGCAATGCCGTCAACATGCCCAGCATGGATGCAAAAACCGCCGTGGTCGTCCGCCCCTACCTGGCCCTCGGCGATAAACTCGGACGCTTCGCCGCCCAACTCGCTCCCAAACGCAATGACCGCATCGTCATCACCTACGGTGGCAAGGCTGCGGAGATGCCCACCGAGGCTATCACCCGGGCCATCCTGACCGGGTTCCTCAAACACGTTGGTGGCGAGGAGGTCAACAGCGTCAACTGCCGATCCATGACCGTTTCCCTGGGACTTGACGTGCAAGAAATCCGCTCCAGTGAACAGACGGACTTCAATGAATGGCTTCATGTCGCCGTGTTCAGCGGGGATAAAAAAATCTCCATTGGTGGCACCTTCTTCGGCGCCAAAAACGATCCCCGCATCGTTCGCCTGAATGGCCGCCCCGTCGAAGTCACGCCCTCAGGTGCTGTCCTGCTTTTGGAAAATGATGACGTGCCCGGAATCGTCGGAAAAGTTGGCACGATCCTGGGCACCCATGGCGTGAACATCGCCAGCATGTCCCTCTCCCGCAACGAAGCCGGGGGCCGTGCTCTCACCTTGTTGAACTTGGACAGCGCCCCCTCGGAGGCCACCCTGGAAGAGTTGCTCACCCATCCCCCGATCACCTCAGCCAAAGTCATTAATCTGTGATTCCGATGGATAGACGGTGGTTCTCTCCTTAGCCAACAAGTGGGCGGGCAAGGGACTGCCCATCCCCACCACCAAAGGGGCGCTTCGCGCTTGCGACAGCACCTTCTTCCGTTGGTAGGGCGAGTCAGTCCCTTGACCGCCGTCTTGTTTCTGTTCATGCAACGGACGGCGAGGGACCGCCATCCCTACCACCAAAGGGGCGCTTCGCGCTTGCGACAGCACCTTCTTCCGTTGGGTAGGGCGAGTCAGTCCCTTGCCCGCCGTCTTGTTTCTGGCTTTCGGAATCAGTCACTGCACCTCATTTGATTGCACCTCATTTGATTGTCGGGGCCGGAACAAAACTGGACAGGAACGGTTCAAAACTGGACATGAGACGGAGCAAAGTTGGACTCTGAGGGGGTGAAGGCCGTTTTCCGCTGCCTCGGAGGAGGCCGGAGCGTAGCGTAGGCCGACG
>JBGTAR010000033.1:0-5217 GCA_041749815.1 Terrimicrobiaceae bacterium | reverse complement strand
TCGTGTCTGTCCGGTTGACATGTTCCCCCAAACCGCTCAAATCGAGTGCGTCGCCGTGCTCACTGCCATCTAACCTCTTCTCATGACCAAAATGCTCAAACGTCGCTTTGGCCGCACAGGCCTTGAAATGCCGGTTTTTTCTTGCGGAGGAATGCGGTATCAGGACCACTGGCAAGATCTCGGGTGGGACAAAATTGATGCCGCCAAACAGAAAAATCTCGAGGCCACCATCGAGCGCTCGTTGGAGGTTGGCATCAACCACATCGAAACAGCCCGCGGCTATGGAACCTCCGAACTTCAACTCGGAAAAATCCTGCCGACCCTCCCCCGGGAAAAAATGATCATCCAAACCAAGGTTGGCCCGGCAAAGGCGGATGATTTTCTCAAGGCTTTTAATCGCAGCATGTCTCTGCTGGGTTTGGACCACGTCGATCTGCTGGCATTTCATGGCATCAACGATGAGGAATGTTTGGAAACCACCCTCTGCAAGGGCGGCGCCCTCGAAATGGGGCGGCAACTCCAGCGTGAGGGTCGCGTGCGGTTTCTCGGGTTTTCAACCCATGCCTCCTGCTCCCTGATCACCCGGGCCCTCGCCACCGGCGAATTTGATTACGTCAATCTTCATTGGTACTGGATCAACCAATCCAACTGGCCCGCCATCAAAGAAGCCGGAAAACAGGATGCCGGGATGTTTATCATCAGCCCAAATGACAAAGGGGGCAAACTCTATGAACCCACAGAAAAATTGGTGGAGCTGTGCGATCCCCTCACTCCCATGGCATTTAATGATCTCTTCTGTTTGCTTCGCCCGGAGATTCACACGCTGAGCATCGGAGCCTCCCGCCCCACGGATTTTGATGCGCATTTGGAAGCTTTGAAACACTATGACCGTGCTGCGGAGCTCGTGACTGACATTGAAAATCGCCTTCATGGTGTGATGGCAGAAACCCTTGGGCCAGATTGGGCCGCAAAATGGCAGGAGGGAATTCCTGAATGGAATGACGTGCCCGGCGATGTGAATGTTTGGGAGATTCTTCGTCTGTGGAACTACGCAAAATCCCTGGACATGATCCCCTTTGGCAAGATGCGGTACAACCTGCTTGGAAATGCCGGGCATTGGTTTCCTGGAAAAAATGCCGGGGAATTTGATGAGGCCGGAATCAGGAAATGCCTTGCAGAAAGTCCCTTTGTTGACCGGATCCCTGAGGTTTTGAGAGAAGCCCATGACCTGCTTTGGGACAAACCTGTCGAGCGGCTATCAAAAAGCTGATGCCATGAACGCACGCTGGTTCGCTGTCCTTGCCCTGATCCTCGCTGGCTGTGCATCGCACCCGAAGACGTCCTGGACCCCCACCCCAGCCCAAGCCCGACTGGTGGAGCTGACAACCACCCGGCTGGAACTGGCCCAGGAAGTGGCTTGGATCAAATTTCGTGATGGCCTGCCGGTTCTCGATCGCAAGCGCGAGGCCGAAAGCCTGGCACGCGTTGTGGCGCTGGGTGTCGAACAAGGGCTGTCTGCAAAAAACGTGCAGCGGTTCTTCCAGGCTCAGATGGCGGCCTCACGCGCCTATCAATCGCACCTGATCTCCCGGTGGAAAGATGGGGGAGCGTTACCACTCCTGCCACCGCGCAACCTCGCCCAGGACATCCGACCAGAGATCGATGAACTCAACCGTCAAATTCTCACCCAACTCGCCTTGGCCGGACCCAAAGCCGGGAGCCCCCAACTCGCTTCCTTCGCTCAACAACAAATGCGTCAGCAGCAAATCCCGGAGTCAGCCATCCAGAGGAGCATCCGCGCGCTGAGGTGAGGGAACTTTGCCGATCTCATCACTCGGGCAGCGGAAGAGACTGTTTTTTCCACCTATTCAGAACCGGAGATCCCCTGAAAGCCCATGCCTGAAGCCTCTTCCGCTGAAACCATCTGCCTCGTGCTGACGACCTTTGCCGATGAGACGTCTGCAGCGTGGGTGGTGCGCCAGTTGGTTGAGGAGCGTCTGGCCGCCTGTGGAACCCTCCTGCCACAAGCCCGGTCGATTTATCGTTGGAAAGACAAGATTGAGGACACTCACGAAAGCGTGGTTCTTTTCAAAACAACCTCCCGCATTTTCCATGAATTCCAAGACCGCCTCAAGATCCTGCATCCCTATGAAACGCCGGAAATCCTCGCGTGGGAACCATCGGAGACAGGCTCATCCTACGCAGCCTGGGTTTTCGAATCCGTGGAGAGGCCCATCAGTTGCCCGAATAAAAAATAGAGTGGTTTATGGCTTAATCTCCCAGATACACCGAGACAGCGGAGGCAACTGCCTCCACGGCATCATCCGGCAAGACGCCAATACTATCCAGCAGGCGTGCTTTGCTGATCTGACGAAGGCCGGGGATCACTGCGTAGCTTTTCCTCAATCCCCGGGTGGGAGGGAGTTCCAAACGCAGGGGCCAGATCACCGGTGGGCGGGAAGAAATCGGCACAACAACCAGCGTGTCAAGAATCGCGTTCTGCTCGCTGTTTGAAAGGATGAGTGCAGGGCGCTTTTCGCCAAGCTCCGGCGGATGGGCATCCTCAAGATTCACCCAATAAATCGAACCTCTGGTCACGGCCTGCCCGCTTTTCGCCGCGGCGGCACCAAGAGAGAGGCGGCTTCCCAATCTTTCATCTCGCCCGCTTCTTTAGGGCACTGATTGAGCGCATCCTGATACTGAAGAGCTGATTTTTTGAGCTTTCGACGACGAATATCCCTCAACACAGCCTCTCGAACATAAGCGGTGAGTGTCTGTTTTTCGGCCATGACCCCAGCGGCCTCTCGCACAAGGCTTGACTCCAATTTGACCGTGGTATCCGAATACTTCATTTATACTCTTTGGGTATATTATGACGTTCCATCGGGAAAAATCAATCGCCTCGTCTGATGGGTGTGATGAAAACTGGTTGAGTGCCTCTCTGATGCGAGATGGCAAAGGAGGACCGTCGCTCGAGAGAAAAGTCGGGGGGGTTTAGAGTTCCCTCAACCAAGAAACTGACTCCAGTTCCGCAACCACTTTTAATCACGCCCGTGTCACTTAGGGGACCGCCGGCCCCTCCCCTGATTTTTCCTTTTGGTTGGACGGTTTTTCCGGCTCGGCGTCCCGTTGGGCGAGCATTTGTTGGAACCGGTCGAGGAATTCTTTTTCGTTGGTGAGCATTTCGTCGGTGAGTTCGAATTCGATGACGCCTTGTTTGGCGCGGATGGCGAGTTGCTCGCGGGCGCTCTGAAGGTAATCGCGCTGTTGGAGGGCCATGTCGCGGAGAGAAGCCATGGTGGCGTGAACCATTTCGAGTTCGTGAATGATGCTTTGCATGCGGTCTGCAGAATCGGCAGCACGGGATTCGCTGGCGGCTTCCACACCATTGGCCAGCGTGCGCTGGATGGAATCAAGACCTGCTCCAAAAGCCGAAAGCTGGCCGACGACGCGCCCCACGGGATCATTGTCACCATGACTCTGTGTGAGTTGGTTTCGTTGAAAGGTGCGTTTGATGTCCTCCCAGCGTGTGGTTTCTTCCGGCGTCAGGATTTTGAGGAGTTCGCGAAGCTTGAGGAGGTTGGCCTCAGTGTCGGTGGTGAGGGTCTGACTCTCATTACGGTAATGATCAAGGATCAGGGCCTGCACTTCCTGGTCATTCATGATCGCCACAATTTTTTCGGCGAGGCGATTCATGTTTCGGTAGGACCCCTGGAGCTTGAAAGGAGGCTCAGTCCGAAATTCGTCAGCCTGTGCCGCCGAGCGAATGTATTCCTGGTTCACCGCAAGGATCACCTCACGCACGGAAATCAGTTTTTTGAGGACAGAGAGCACCTCTTCAAGCTCCTGCGCCGAATAGCTGGCCTCAAAAGCCGAGGTGTCCCGTTCACCGGTTTCAGCCATTTTCAGAAACGCACGGATATCCTTTTGACTGCGATTGGCGAGGGGGGCCAGCACGGCGTTTGAGGTCACCGCATTTTCGATGTAGCTCGCTTTGAACCATGCGTCATTTCCCCCGATGATATCTCCCAGGTTGTAGGTGTCGGCACGGTTTGCGAGCATGTCCGGGAGCCGGAATTTTTGGCTGGTTTCGGTGTAGGGATTGCCAGCCATGACAACCACCACTTTGCGACCGCGGAGGTCATAGGTTTGGGAGCGTCCACGCCAGACGCCCTCAATTTTGCGTTGGGCATCACAGAGGGAAATAAATTTTTGGAGAAACTCGGCATGACAATGCTGAATATCGTCCACACAGATCATGACATTATCGCCCATCTCGAGGGCCAGATTGAGCTTCTGAATTTCTTCGCGGGCGGCGGCATTGGGAGCCTCCTCAGGGTCAAGGGAGGTTGTTGTGAAGCCGATGGCGGGGCCATTGATTTTGACAAACACAATGCCCAGGCGGCTGGCAAGGTATTCGAGGAGGGTGGTTTTTCCGTAGCCGGGAGGTGAGACCAGCAGGAGGAGGCCGCTGCGGTCCGTGCGTTTCGTGTCGCCGGCTGTGCCAATTTGTTTTGCAAGGTTATCCCCCACCAAGGGCAGATAAACGTTGTCAATGAGTTGATTCCGCACGAAGGAGGTGAGCACCTTCGGCACAAACTCCTTCAACCGCAGTGCCGCACGCTCTTTGTCCAGAAGAGCCTGTTTGCGGGAATGGTAATCGCGGAACCGAGGAACCACGTTCTGTTCGAAGCGACCCAGCCGCTCTCGCAACTCGAGGTAATCAAAAGTGTAGATTCCGGAGGCGAGGCGCGGGTGGGAGCCCTTGAAGCCCTTGAGCTCTTTCCGGGTGGCCGCGGTGACGACTTTGAGTTTTAATACCTCTCCGCAAAAAATGATGGCGGCAGCTTCTTCCAAGTAGGCGGCCGAGGTGGAATTTCCGATCAGAAATCCACGAACCCAATCCCGCACCACTTCGAGTTGGCTGAGAGGGTGGGCTGCGAGGCTTTCCATGGCGTCACGGAACGCGGCCTCTCCACCTTTGGTCACGAGGTGTTGACGGAAGGCCTCAACGAGTTCGTGAGCCTCGCGCGCGCAGACATATGTTTCGCCGCCTGTGATTTCCAGGAACAAATATTCGGCCGCCTCGGCCGCCAGATCCGGCGAAGCCATTTTGGTGGTGGTTGCAAAATCCGCAAGAAGCCCACGCAGGCCGTCAATATAATCGCGCTGGGTCGGATCTCCCGGAAAGATCCGGTTCCTCTCTGCAAACCCTTT
>JBGTAR010000032.1:0-7570 GCA_041749815.1 Terrimicrobiaceae bacterium | reverse complement strand
ATCACAGAGAGTTTACAATGTGAGCGGGAGGGTGTTTATTGGCGGGCTACTCAATGATTTCCTGGATACTCAAAAAGATCGTTGGTTCCAAAAACCAACGGGAACTGCGCCGCATGGAGCCCATCGTGGCACGGATCAACGAAATTGAAGCTGGGCTGTCCGGACTCTCCGACGATGACCTCCGCGGCAAGACGTTGGCATGGAAAACCGAGCTTTCAACAATCACGGACAATGCGGTTTTGACGCAGCGGCTGGAGGAGATTCTGCCGGAGGCCTTTGCGCTGGTGAAACACGGGGCCCGCCGTCTGACGGATCGAAAGCAGACGTTCACCGTGTGTGATCAGCCCATGACATGGGCCATGGTTCATTTTGATGTTCAGCTCATTGGCGGGATGGTCCTGCATCAGGGGCGAATTGCAGAAATGGCCACTGGCGAAGGCAAAACCCTTGTGGCAACTCTTCCGGTGTATCTCAATGCGCTCACAGGGAGAGGCGTCCACGTCGTGACGGTGAATGATTATCTCGCAAAACGCGATGCGGAGTGGATGGGGCAACTCTATCAATTCCTCGGGCTGACGATAGGCATTATCCAAAACGACCAACACCCCGAACTGCGTCGAGCCCAATACCAGTGCGATATCAGCTATGGGACCAACAGCGAATTTGGATTTGATTATCTGCGGGACAATGGCATGGCCACCAGCCGGGAGCAGCAGGTCCAGCGCCCACATTATTACGCGATTGTGGATGAGGTCGATTCCATCCTGATTGATGAGGCCCGCACCCCGCTCATTATCAGCGGTCCGGCGACAATTTCCACCCACCAATACGACCGCTTCAAACCTCTGGTTGAGCAATTGGTGCGCAAGCAGACAGCGCTTTGTAACGATTTATCCGTCGAAGCCAAAAAAGCCTTCGATGCCGGGAACCTGGCCATGGCCGGGCGGATTCTTCTCAAGCTCAAATTTGGGCAGCCCCGGAATAAGGGTTTGCTTCGTGCAATGGAGGAGCCCGAGTTGCGGCGGCTGATTGAAAAGGCCGAGCTGGAATTTTACAAAGACACCGAAGGAAAAGCCGCCCTGGTTGATCTCAAGGAGGAGCTCTATTTCACGATCGAGGAGCGCCAGCATGACGCGGATCTCACCCAGCTTGGACGAGACTATCTCAACCCCGATGACCCCGACGCTTTTGTGCTTCCGGATTTGCTCACCGAATATGCGGATATCGACAACAACCGCTCACTCAGCGACGCCGAGAAGGTCCAACAAAAGGCCCAGCGTCAGCAATACACGGACAATCAGGCCGAGCGCATCCACAATATCACCCAACTCCTGAAAGCTTACTGCCTCTACGAAAAAGACGTCGAGTATGTCGTCGAGGAAAATAAGGTCATGATTGTGGACACATTCACCGGTCGCAAAATGCCGGGACGCCGCTGGAGCGATGGTCTCCATCAGGCTGTGGAGGCCAAGGAAGGGGTTCAAATCGACCGCGAGACACAGACCCTGGCCACAATCACCATTCAAAATTATTTCAGGCTTTACCAAAAATTGGGTGGCATGACCGGAACCGCAGAAACCGAGGCCAATGAGTTTCACGACATCTATCAACTCGATGTGAACGTGATTCCCACCAACAGGGTGGTGAAGCGGATTGATGAGAATGACCGGATCTTCAAAACCCGCCGTGAAAAATACAATGCGGCGATTGAGGCTATCAAAGTGGCCAATTCCAAGGGCCAGCCGGTCCTTGTGGGAACGGCGAGCGTGGAATCCAGTGAGCTGCTTGGGCGGATGCTAAAACGGGAAAAAATCCCCCACAACGTCCTGAATGCCAAGTTTCACATGCAGGAGGCTGAGATTGTGGCGCGCGCCGGACTGAAAGGCGCCATCACGATTTCCACAAACATGGCAGGCCGTGGAACAGACATCAAACTTGGCGAGGGAGTTGCCGACCTGGGCGGACTTTATGTGATCGGAACGGAACGCCACGAGAGCCGGCGCATCGACCGTCAGCTGCGCGGACGCTGTGCCCGTCAGGGCGATCCCGGCATGTCCAGGTTTTACGTGAGTTTTGAGGATGAGTTGATGCGGAATTTCGGAGCTGCCGACCGCATGACCAAAATCATGGAGACCTTCGGCTTGGAGGAGGGCGAGGAACTCGAACATCCCTGGTTGAACAAATCAGTGGAAACCGCCCAGAAGCGGGTCGAGCAGCGCAACTACATGATGCGGCGCCGGACGCTGGAATTTGATGACGTCATGAACCAACAGCGGGAGGTGGTTTACGGCTTCCGTCAGGAGGTCATTGACAGCGAGGATCCCCGCGTTCTGATTTTTGAGGTCATTGATGAGGCGGTTCCAAAAAAGATCCGCGACTATCTGGATGTGGAAGGCGAGGAGCCGGACCGCGCTGGTCTGCTCACGTGGGTAAACACCACCTTCCCCCTTGGCTTGTCCGCAGAAAAAGCGGGCTTGGAAGAGAAAACCACGGAAGAAGTTATCACTTATTTGGTGAGGGTGATTCGTGAAGCCTATGACCGCAAGGCGTCCATGGAACATGCGGAGGCCCTTCGGGGACTGGAACGGTATGTGATTCTCAATGCCGTGGATCGACTCTGGCAGGAGCACCTCTATGCCATGGACGGGCTCCGCGAAGCCGTTTACCTCCGGGCCTTCGCTCAAAAAGATCCGCTCGTGGAATATAAAAATGAGGCGTATTTGATGTTCAGCGAATTGATGGACAACATCAAATTTGAGGTCCTCAATAATCTGTTTCGGAGCACGACCAACTTGCAGGCTTTTGAGCAGATGCTTGGCGGGATGGGACATTCCCTCACTGCTGGCGGCGAGTCGACCCCGACAAAACCGGTCGCCCCCCCCCAGGATGCCAAGGCCAGGGACACCCTGCACCTCCAGCAAGCCATGAAACGGGAACTCCCCAAAGCCGGACGCAACGACCCCTGCCCCTGCGGCAGCGGCAAAAAATACAAAAGTTGTTGCGGCCGCCAGGCTTGAGAATCAGAATTTTTCCTCATGGCCCGGTCCACGCACCATCATCCCACAACGACAAACCGAGCGAGCTTCACACTGGAATCGATCTTGGATTTGCTGCGTACTGAGGGCCTTCGGATCACTCCGGGACGCACAAGGATCCTTGAGGTGTTTTTTGAGGCCAAAAACCCGCTCTCATTGGAAGACATTCGTGAGCGCAGCACCAACGGAAAAACCGGCCCCGATTACGCCACGGTTTTCCGCATGGTGACTCTTCTCGAAAAACTGGGATTGGTGCAGAAGGTCAACCTTCAGCGCTCCTCGAGTTTTTACGAACTCCATGATCCCTCCCGTCATTATGACCATGTGGTCTGCACGGAGTGCGGAAAGGTGGTGCTGATCTCAGAGCCCTGTCCGCTCGGAAAACTTGAGGACACGATCTCCAAACGCTATGGATTCCGTGACTTGACCAACTCCCTGGAGTTTTTTGGGCGCTGCAAAACTTGCTAAATTCCTATGAAACTTGAAATTCCGAACCGCAAATTTTTGGGCTATATTTTTGATTGTGATGGCACGCTGGCTGATACGATGCCGCTGCATTTCCGCGCATGGAGCCGGGCCATGGCTGAAGAAGGGGCCGAGTTCCCTGAAGCGGTTTTTTATGAGTGGGGGGGGCGGCCGGCCGTGGACATTATTGCCTCATTAAACGAACAGTGTGGTTTGTCGATGCCCCCGTTCGAAACGGCGCAGCGCAAGGAGAGTTATTTTTTGGAGCTGTTGCACGAGGTGCAGGCCATTGATTCCGTGGTGGATATTGCCCGCCGCACGCGAGGGGTGGCTCCGATGGCAGTCGCTTCGGGAGGCCACCGCGAACTGGTTGTCGCCACACTGGATTTGCTGAAGATCCATGACTGGTTTGATGCCGTGATTTGTGCGGAAGACTACGAGCGTGGCAAACCATCTCCGGATCCCTTTCTTGTGGCCGCCGCGAGACTTGGTGTCCCCCCCGAACATTGCCTGGTTTTTGAAGACAGCCCAACAGGCATTGAATCGGCCAAGGCGGCGGGCATGGAATACGTCTTTGTGCCCCGTGTGGGTGGGATCGATCCGCAGAAGCCGCCCCTTCCTGCAGGTAATGAATGATCTGGCCCGCACGTGGGCAGAGATTGATCTGAGCGCCATCCGCCACAACCTGGCGGCGGCCCGATCACAGGTTGATCCTGCCTCAGAAATTCTTGGTGTGATCAAAGCCAACGCCTACGGACACGGGGCGCTGGAGGTTTCAAGGGCCTTGGGTGATCAGGTCGATTACCTCGGGGTGGCAAATCTTGCAGAGGCGGTCGCCCTGGGCAGAACTGGCCGAGACATCTTGCTGCTCAGTCCCTGCCTGCCGACCGAGCGCGAAGCTGCTGTCGAGGCTGATTCCATTGTGACCGTCTCCTCATTTGAGGAAGCTTCTGCATATAACTCCTTTGCACTCGAATGCCGCATCAATTTCAAAGTAGACACGGGGATGGGCCGTATTGGCTGTTGGTATGAGGACGCAATCCCCGCGCTTCAGAAGATTGCGACACTCCCACGCATCCACCTCCACAGTGTGTCAACCCACCTGCCCTCGGCAGGTGAGGATCCAGAGTTCACCCGCCACCAACTCTCGACGTTTTCGGCGTTTGTGGACATGGCCCGCCAGTTGCACCCCGCGGTCAAGGTGCATGCCCTCAACAGTGCTGGCATTTTTAATCATGCAGACCACTCGGCCGATATCGTTCGCCTCGGTCTCTCGCTGTATGGCATTGGCGACTCGAAGGAGCACCAGGCAAAACTAAAACCAGCGCTCACATGGAAAGCGCGAATTCTTCTTGTTCGATCTTTGCCACCAGGGCGAACGATCAGTTACGGACGAACATTCACCACGGACAGATCGATGCGCGTTGCGACAATTAGCGCGGGATATGGGGACGGATATCCCCGCCAAGCCTCAGGAAACGGAGCCACGGTACTCGTGAACGGACTTCATTGCGCCGTGCTCGGACGCGTCACCATGGATCAAATTTTGGTGGATGTGACCCATGTGCCTCAAGCCAACGAAGGAGATGAGGTTGTCTTGGTGGGCCAACAAGGCAATCAAGACATCAACGCCCGGGACCTGGCAGAAAAATCGTCCACCATCGCATGGCACCTTTTTACGGGAATCGGTTCAAGAGTTGTTCGGGTTTATTTATAGAGGGGCCTCATCCGGACAAATCAGTCTGAGAGTTGGGAAGCAGGTCCGATAGCGCGTCGCATCCCGGGTCAAGAGCGTCAGGCGCTCGGCGTATGCGCCAGCTTCCTCTCATGGCAGGTCAGCCCTTTGCCCACCCTCATGTTTCTTCATGCCACAGTTCCTGAGAACAGACTTCTCAAATCAGCCCGGCTGATCTTGCCGCGTGCATTCACTGGCACTTGGTCCACAAAAAACCAGCACCGCGGAATCTGCCAGGTGGACATTATTTGGCCGCAGTGCTGCCGAAGTATTTGCTCAGAAACCTCCGCAACCACACAGGCTGCCACCACCTGGCCCCGAGAGCCCGAATCCGGTAGACCAAAAACCACCACCTCCTGAACCCCGGGATGCTGACGGAGGACCTTCTCAATGTCATGCGGGCTGATTTTCCTTCCACCCACATTGATAAAATCCGAGTCCCTCCCCAGAATCCGGAAACCCGCTTCACATTCTTCAAGGATGTCAGGGGGTTGATATTTGCCATCAGCAAGCAGGTCACCCGGGCGGGCCGGAAGATATCCCAGGCCTGCGGCCGGGCTGCTGACAATCACAGCCCCCGGCTGATCATGCGTTGTCTTTGTCATCTGAACCCCGCCGACCGGCCTCCCCACAAAACCTTCAGGAACACCAGCATCCTCGCTCGCATCGTAACAGATCCCTCCACACTCGGAGGCTCCGTAGAAGGAGTGGATTTTTAGACCAGAAGCCTCAAAAAAAGCAGCCGCATCCTTCCCGGGCAGGGGCGCTCCCGCAGAGATACAGAGACGTAATTTTTTTGAGCAAAACCCAATGCCGGTCAGCCCCCGATACATTGCTGGGACTCCGGGAAAAACGGTGGCACCTGCAGTCTCGATCACCGCGCCAAGTGCCCGCGGCAGGGCATCATGACACGTCACCACCGGCACACCAAAACAGCACAACATCCCCACCAAGTTGCTGAAGCCATAGGAGTGGGCAAAGGAGATTAGCCCCAGGTTTCTATCCTCGGGCTGGAACCCCATGGACGCATGAAGGTTCGTCGCATCGGCGAGGAGTTGACCGGCTGTGAAGGCCACAGCCCTGCGCTCCGAGGAGGTGCCCGAAGTCACTTTCAAGAGGTCGGCTCCAGGAAAATCGATGTCATCGTCTCCACCAACCTCCACGCAGTCTTGCGCGATCGCTCCATTTTTTAGGGAGATCGTGGTTGTGATTCCACACAGGGCCTCAATTTCCTTCAGGACCAAAGGACCCGAGGCTGGTTCACAGGGCACCACAAGCCCCCCCGCCATCCACACCCCAAGCAAAATCTCTGGCCAGTCCGGACCATTCTCCAAGGCCAGAAGCACACGCGGCCTGCCAGCGGCATTTTCGAATTTTTCCGCCCACGCTTCAGCCCGGCGATTCAGTTCTCCAAAAGTCCGGAGCACTTCTCCTTGCGCGCCCAACACCGCAGGGGCTTTTTCCATAGTGGCGGAAATTTTACGCCATTTTGAAAGGAAAGGGTTGCCTTCGTTGAAATTTCCAGCCATGTTCTCACATTTACTGGAATGAAAGCTGACATCCATCCTAATTATCAAGACACCGTGATCGTTTGTGCGTGTGGCGCTGTGTATCGCACACGCTCTACCCGCGACCAGATCAAAGTCGGCATCTGTGCCGCGTGTCATCCCTTTTTCACTGGCGAGCAACGCTTCGTCGATACCGCAGGCCGCGTGGACAAATTCAAACGCCGCTACGGAACGATCCGCGCTCCCCGCGCCATCAAGCCCTCCAAAAAAGCTTAGATTTCCCCACCCGAGAGAAACGGTGACAGCGCCTTTGTGCGAGGTCACCGTTTCCTTTTTTTATGGACTTTGCACCTTTGATCGAAAAAAAGCGTGCACGATTTGAAGAGGTCGAGCGCGAGATTGGCGGAAGCGGACTTTTTGGTGACTCTGCCCGAGCGCGGGAGGTCCTCAGAGAACATGCCCGCCTGAAGGAACTGTTGGTTCTCGCGGAAGAGAAGGAACGCTTGGACCGTCAGTTGGAAGAGGGCCGCCTCCTGGTGACGGGCACGGATGTCGAAATGGCCGAATTGGCGGCGATGGAGGCCACGGAGATTGAGACCCGGTTGCCCGTCCTGGAAAAAGAGCTTCAAGTGGCCCTGCTCCCACCGGAGCCCGGCGAGGATCGCGATGCCATCGTTGAGATCCGAGCAGGCACAGGTGGGACGGAAGCCGCTCTTTTTGCCGCTGATCTGTTCCGCATGTATTCGCGTTACGCAGAGACTGTCGGCTTAAAAATCGAACCTCTGGACTCAAGCCCGTCAGATCTCGGCGGCTTCAAACACGTGGTC
>JBGTAR010000031.1:0-6132 GCA_041749815.1 Terrimicrobiaceae bacterium | reverse complement strand
GCAGCAACAAGAACGATCGCAAGAACGAGCCAAAGTCCGGCGAGGGGACGACTAGATTTTCGGGCCATCAGAGTTCCTTAACTCCTTCCCGCCGATTGGGCAAGGAATGAGGTGAAGGGAAAGCAGTTTGCCTTTCGGTGCTGTCTTCCATTACAAACAGCTCCATGAATCCTGAGGACAAAATTTTTGTGGCCGGTCATCGTGGGATGGTTGGCAGTGCAATTTGCCGTCGGCTTGAGGCTGGGGGGTATGCGAAAACGCTTGTGCGCACGAGGCAAGAGTTGGACCTCATGGACCGTGGGGCGGTGCGTGCGTTTTTTGAAAAGGAAAAACCAACCGTCCTTGTGGATGCTGCGGCGAGGGTGGGGGGGATTGTTGCGAATAACACCTATCCCGTGGAGTTCCTGCTTCATAATCTGAGCATTCAAAACAATCTGATCGAAGCCGCTGCGGATTTTGGGGTGGAGAAGCTCTTGTTTTTGGGTAGCTCCTGCATTTACCCAAAACTTGCCACCCAACCTATTTCGGAGGAGTCCCTGCTCACGGGTCCATTGGAACCCACGAATGAAGCTTATGCGATTGCCAAAATCGCCGGAATCCGCCTTTGCCAGTACTACGCCCGCCAATACGGAAAAAACTTTCTCTCCGCAATGCCCACCAACCTCTATGGGCCGAATGACAATTTTGATTTAAATTCCTCGCATGTTCTTCCGGCCCTGATTCGCAAGGTGCACGTGGCAAAGGCGGCAGGTGCCGGTTCGGTTGTTGTCTGGGGGTCGGGGAATCCGCGGCGCGAATTCCTTCATGCGGATGACCTTGCTGATGCCTGTGTGTTTCTTCTCGAAACCTACGATTCCCCCGAGATTTTGAATATTGGGTGTGGGGAGGATGTCACGATCCGTGAGTTGGCAGAGACGATTTGCGACGTGGTGGGATTTGGTGGAGAACTCGTCTTTGACTCCTCCAAGCCGGATGGCACACCGAGGAAACTCCTTGATGTTTCGCGAATGACATCACTGGGTTGGAGGCCTAAAATTCCATTGCGGGAGGGAATTCAATCCGCCTACGACTGGTATCTGCAAAACGTCTGATTTCCATCCTTCCCCCCATGGCAACCCTCGTCATCGCTGTTGGTGTTTTTATTCTCTATGTGGTGGCCTACCGCACGTACGGTCATTGGCTGGGCCAAAAAATCTTTGGCCTGAGCAGGGATCGGGTTTGCCCTTCGCGGGAGCTTGAGGATGGGATCGATTTTGTGCCGACTTCCAAGAGCATCGTTTTTGGTCATCATTTCACATCCATTGCCGGTACCGGACCCATTGTGGGGCCAGCCATTGCCGTGATTTGGGGCTGGGTTCCTGCGGTGCTGTGGGTGATTTTTGGGTCCATTTTTATGGGGGCGGTGCATGATTTGGGGTCTTTGGTGGTGAGTCTTCGCAATCAGGGCAAATCGGTGGGGGACCTTGCTGGCATGCTTGTCGGGCCGCGGGTGCGGTTGCTTTTTATGGTGGTTTTGGTGGGTGCTCTCACGATTGTGTTGGCGGTTTTTGGCTTGGTGGTTGCCGCCGTTTTTAAGCAATTCCCGACAGCCATTTTCCCATGCTTGGTTCAAATCCCCATTGCCTTGCTCATCGGTTCCTACCTCCACCGCAAAGGCGTTTCCATTTTGCTGCCATCCCTGGCAGCGCTTCTTTTGATGTATCTCTCAGTGATGTTTGGAGATGTGGGGTATCTTCATGTTTTTAATCAGGCCCTTGCCGCGATGCCGATCTGGGCCTGGACGGCTTTGATGTTGGGGTATTGCTATGTGGCTTCTGTGCTGCCGGTTTGGTTGCTCCTGCAGCCCCGGGACTTTATCAACTCCCTGCAATTGCTTTCGACCATGGCGCTCCTGATGATCGGTGTGGTGGTTGCCGCAATTTTTGGAGGTTCCGCAATGCTCACCGGCGAGCGGATGCCACTGCAAATTGTGGCCCCGGCGTTCCAAGCCCATCCCGCCGGCGCTCCCCCAATTTTCCCCTTCCTTTTCATCACGATCGCCTGTGGTGCCATCAGCGGATTTCATTGCCTGGTGAGCAGTGGCACCAGCAGCAAGCAATTGTCAGGGGAAGGTGATGCGCAATTTGTGGGATATGGGTCCATGCTCGTGGAGGGCTTTCTTGCGACGCTTGTGATCCTGGCCTGTGTGGCCGGGCTGGGGCTCGGCCTGTCCCTTCCCAGCGGCGAAATTATCACAGGCAGCGCCGCTTGGGCGCATCAGTATACCGATTGGGGAAAAGCAGGATCCCTCTCCGCAACGATTGGGGCCTTTGTGAATGTCGCAGGCAATCTGCTCGGATCCCTCGAAATTCCCCTGTCCATTGGGGTTGCCCTGATGGGTGTCTTTGTGGCGTCCTTTGCCGCAACCACGATGGATTCCGCGTGTCGCCTTCAGCGATATATCATCCAAGAGCTGGGATTGGCATTCCAAAAACCCGGAAAAGCATCAAACCCGCTATTCTCGACTTTTGCTGGAACGCATGGAGCGACATTTCTTGCGGTGGGGTCAGCCGCGGTTTTAGCGGCAATTCCAGCAACTGGGCAGGCATGGTCGCTCGCGAATGCTGGTAAGGGCGGAATGCTGCTCTGGCCGCTTTTTGGCGCCACCAATCAACTTGTGGCCGGGATTGCGTTTATTGTGATCACCTTTTACGTGCGGTCCCACAACAAGCAGATCTGGTTTCTCATTCCCCCCATGATTTTTATGCTGGTGATGCCTTTTTGGGCGACAACCCAGCAGCTATTTTTTGGGGCAGGAGACGCTTCCTCCTGGCTTGCCCAGGGGAACATTCCCCTGATTTCCATCGGAGCGGCCTCCCTCATCCTGGAGGTCTGGCTGGTCCTTGAAGCAGCCATCCTTTGGAGAAAACCACAAGCGAATGCATCGATTCTTGAGTCAACGGCGTAAATCCGATTGTATGCAAACCATGACCATCTCCGAACAAATCGCGGCCAGAACCTTCCCCCCCTTCAGCCTCTCCCGGCTTTTGACGACTACCTTTGGACCAAAACCCGGCCAGAGAATCGCCATCCTGATCGATCTCGAAGACCCCCAAGAGATCAAAGACTTTCAGTTCCTTAAAAACCCGGATCTTTCAATCCAAAGGAATGCCGTCACCTATTTTCATGAGGCACTCCATCATGGGGTCATGGAGGAGCTCGGGCTTCTGGGAGGAGAAATTTTTGCCTATAAAATCACAGGCGGCAGCAACCTCGACCTCCCCGATCTGGCTGTGGCTCCGGATGGCAGCGAACTCAGCCTCGAAAAAGATGTCTATCCCAATTATGACATCATTCTCTGCATCTCGACCTATTCGGCAACCGCTCCCCTGACGGCTTTTGCCAAGCAATACGGGTTTCGAGGTGCCACCCTGCACGGTGTGAACCAAGTGATTCTCTCCTCCGGTTTGGCTGTCGATTATCGCGAAGTGAGCGTGGAGGCGGAAAAAATCCGCCTTGGACTGACACGGGCCGAATGGGTGGAAATTGACTTCGCGATCGATGGCAATACCCACACCTTAAAGCTCGAGCTGTCAGGCCAGGAAGCCCAGAAAAGTCACGGTCTGTGTTTGGGGGATGAACCTGATGTGGCAAACCTCCCCGCGGGAGAAGTCTATTTTGTTCCCACAGGAGCCAGTGGGGCTTTTCCCCTGAAATACGAGGATGGCACCATCGGCTTGATGACGGTGAGCGGTGGTCGCATCCAAAGTGCCGGGCTTCTCAAGGGAAACCCCGAAACCGTGGCAACACACAACAAAAAGTTGGTGTCAGACCCGGTTACCGGGGAACTCGGCGAACTTGGCTTTGGAACCCAACTTCTCCCTTTCAGCGGTCGGGATATCCAGGACGAAAAAGTCCGTGGCACGATCCATGTCGCCACAGGCCGGAGTGACCATCTCGGTGGTTCTCTGACGCCAGACAAATTTGCCGAGCACCTCAATGCCACCCATGACGACATCCTCTTCGCTCCCCACAAAACTCCAGAGATCCGTGTCACCCAGGCACGGATGTTCCGCGACGGCGAAACCAAGGTGCTGATCGAGGACTACGAGCCTTCAGAGTATTTGCAGTCGCTCCTGGATTAAGGGTTTGGGTTTTCCATTTCTGAGGAAAAGGTTCTCACGGAGACACTGAGAACACAGAGAATGATGGGGGGTAGGCAGCTGGGAGGCTTGAAATACGAAGTCGGGAATTTCACCGGCTCCGACTCAGGAATATCTGTCAGCGTATTTTCTGAATGGTCGTCTGGGCCGAACGCTACGGCTACAACAACGCTGGAGAACGTATCTACACCCTCCCACGGAACCACCGGCACCGTCGGTGACTCCTACTGGTTCGATGCCGCCAGCCAACTCCGTGGCGTGAAATACAGCGTGAGCAATGCAACCGCATCCTACTCGGGACTTTCTGCCAGCCTGTTTTCGGAATGGGCGTATGATGCCGTCGGGAACCGTGCATCCCAAACCGGCAGTTCCGGCCCAACCACCTACACAGTGAACGACATCAACCAATACACGGCGGTGACAGGTGACTCGACACCAGCCTATTCCGCAAGAGGCGACCTTACGCAGTTCGGCGACTGGACCTACACCTATGACGTCGCCGGGAACCTCATACGTGCCCACAACACACAAAACAATGTGCTAGAAAAATATTGGCGGGATGCCGATGGCCACCTCGCCGTGGAAGACGTGAATGGAGAAAAGACCGTATTCTTCAATCTTGGCACAACATAGCTTGAGGCGTATGATTTTCATACTGACATGGCCATCAGCACCATTCACGAGCCGGGCATTGACCGCCCCCTTGCGGAGGTTTCCTCGTCGGGCACTCTGACCTTTTACCATCAGGACTTGGCTCGGCAATGTCTCAATGCTCACCAGCACGGCCTGGCCCTCACGCACCTAGAGCCCTTTCGACCAGATGAAATCAAATGTAGTAGCAATAACCCTGATTGGAAGCATTGCTCTTGTTGCCGGTTTAGTATGGCTAAGAGACAGTCCTGTATTTAATACGATATTAATTATTGGAACTATTGTTATAACGATTACAGGTGCGATTTCTCTAAAAAATAAGGATGGTTGACAATCAGTGCAGTGTGCTGACCAAATATTGGCAGGATGTTCAATGCGTAGTGAAAGACGTGGACGGAAGCAAGATCGTTGACTTAGCATGAGAACCTTGGGGGTAATGTGTCTTGTCGCATCTGCATTGTTTTTTGTGGGCAGACTCACGCAAATAGCATCTGACTGGGTTAGGCCGCTCATTCTCATTGTATTCTCACTGATCTTTCTATTCAGGGCCATTAAGCTGCTGAAACAGAAAGATGAGCTCTAGCCAAACTGCCAAGGGGCAGGGAAGTCTGCGAATCGCCTTGTAAAAAGCAGTCAAAAAAACAGCTGGAACAACCACAAGGCATCAACCTGACCTGCGAGTTTTGGCACTCGGTTGCTTTTCCCAGGGAAGGCAGGCGACGTGGAAACTGGCCTCCACCACTCCCAACAAACTCACGTCTGTGGCTTGCGCAAAAAGACAATCCGGTTTTTACAAGCTTCCGAACCAAGCGATTGGTGCAGGGAATTGAGAGCTTTGGCGATGCCGCGAAGATCGTTTTGAGCGCAAGAGCGCGATGAAATTAGCACCACGCCGCCATGGCCGTCTCCAGAGCTTGCCATGTCTTGCAGCAGCGAAGGGATTGTGGCGAGGTCGAAGGTCACCAGAACCAGGCCGGCGATCCGCGCCCCTTGTAAAATGCGTCGATCGGTTTCCCCGAGCATGCTTCCGCCGCACCAATCGCGTAGTGGAACCGCCAGGCCAGGTGAGCAGAGCCCGGCCATCCTTGGAGAGAGGTTTTCGTCCAAGAGAAACATGTCTCAGGCCGGGAAGTGCTGCACCCCGGGGAGGCGCAGATGCAACTCGTCCTCGGATTGTTTCCATGCCTTGGCATCGGAAGCCATTTCATCTGGAAACGCATTTGCATAGGCCAATGCTGACTCCGCTTTCCAAAGCGGCCAGACGAAATGAGTGCTCACATCGGAAGAAGAAACATCCCCACCCAGCTCTCTGACAAAAAAGACCGGCACCCTCGTTCCC
>JBGTAR010000030.1:0-5784 GCA_041749815.1 Terrimicrobiaceae bacterium | reverse complement strand
TCCTCCTGCACGACCTTGGAAAATCGTCGTGACCTCTATTCTCCTCAAAAGGTGAATGGTCCCTACACGCGGGCTCTCAAGGATGGCATCCCCCAACCGGAGCCAGTGTCAGGCACCGTGACGGTGACTGTTGAAACCAGCGGCTCTTACAAAAACGTCGTCCGCTAGTTTTCGGCTACTGGGATTCACGGAGACCATGATCTCCGGAATCGCTGCGAAGGTGGATGGTTTTGGTGCTGAGGTCGTGAACGGCGCGAATGTAGCGCACCGTGCGGCTTTTAGCGCGCATGAGAATCGAATGCGTGATCGCCTTTCCACCGACCAGGCGGACGCCGGGCACAAGGGAACTGTGGCTGATGCCGGTCGCACAAAAGATCGCGCTGTCGCCACTCACGAGGTCATCCACAAGAAAGATTTTCGAGAGGTCTTCTTCGGGTGTGGTTTTCAGGACTTCCCGCCGCTCCTCCTCGTCCCTTGGCCACATGCGTAGTTGCATTTCTCCACCAAGCGCTTTGAGAGCGGCCGCTGACAAAACCCCCTCCGGAGCTCCGCCAATCCCAAAATAAAGATCAATGGAGGGATCAGGCAGAGATGGGGTCACGGCCGCAGCAATGTCACCGTCCATGATCAATCGCAGCGCCGCTCCGCTTTTCCGCACGGCAGCAATCAGGTCATGATGACGGGGGCGGTTCAGGGTCATGACAACCAACTCGCTGACCCGCTTGTCCAACGCCTTCGCAATCAGCGGGAGCATCACTTCCAATGGGGTGTCGAGGTCAAAAGGCTGCATCCCCTCTTTCAAGGCCTTCACAACATCCGGGCCGTAAGCGAGCTTTTGGGTATAAAACGTCGGGATATGTCGCATGGTGCGTGGTTCACCATCTTTTGTCTGGCTGGCGGCCATCACAGAAATCGAATTCGGCATGCCATTCGCGATGTTGCTCGTGCCATCAATCGGGTCGAGAGCGATGTCAAAATGTGGAGAGCCTTCCTTCCATGTCCCAAGTTTGTCCCCAAGAAAGATGCCGGGAGCATTGTCCTTGATCCCCTCCCCGATCACCACTTCCCCACGAATATCCACAAGATCAAAGACTCCGAAAATGGCATCACACGCCGCCGCATCAGCTTTTTCTTTCTGCCCCCGTCCCAGCCATGACAGCGTGTTTAATGCGGCGTTTTCTGTGGCTCTGACAAATTCAAACTCAATTGTTCTTTCGGGATCATTCATTTTGAAGGAGCATGATGTATCCCGTCCCCATCAGAAAAGAAGCAATTCAAAAAAAATCCTGCAACCCTGCGATGGAATAAGTTGCATGGGTGTTGCAGATTCGCCTACGTTGTCCCCGATGTATCCCTCTATGAGATTTCCAGCCCTCCCAACTGCCCTCTTTCTTGCCTCGATATGTTTTGCCAACGCACAAACCCCTGACGGCTCCACTGTTCAGGAATCCCCGGGAATCGCGTTGGTGAAGCCGCAGGCATGGTCGAAGGAATCGGAGGTTCGGGTTTTGGAATTCTCATCATTCGTGGACCGTCGCGCTGCAAGCAATGCCGCCGCCGGTTACTACGAATTCCAGACTCCCAGAGGGAACAAAGTCCAGCATGATTCCTCCAAAGTCTTGAGGGTTATTGTTTACCCTGACGCAAGCCGCATCCCAAACCTCGTCCAGAAAACAGACCGCGATAAAATTCAAGAAGCCCTCAGTGAGATCCAAACTCTCGTTGTCCGTTTTCCCGCCACAAAAAGCTACCTCCAACCCAAGCTGGCCACGTTCAACGAATTGTTGACCCGCTTTGATGGTGGAGAGGTCAAGGTGGATGGCAAATGGGTGCAACGTCGTCAGTTTTTGGACAGACAGGCGGCCGCTTTGGTTGATATCTTGAAGGTTGAGATCGAACGGGCATCCCCTCCGGGGAGTTTCAACCTTGAGGACGACCCAAAGTATGTTGAGCTGAAATCCATGGCCAAGGATTCCCCAAGGGCCAAGACACTTGCTGCTCAAATGGTGACCCTGCATGAAAGGCTTCTCCGCGCGGAAAAACGCCGTCAGGTCCTCAAAAAACTCGAGACACCATCCGTTCCCATCGAAGAAGCCCGCCAGCTGGTTGTCGAGTTGCAAACTCTCGAACCCGCCGAGGATCCAGCCAGCATCCTCTTCCTCGAGCACTGGAAAACAGGAACCAAAAAACTTGGGGAGCTGACAGAATCTGGTGAGGACCTGGCGGGCCAGATCGAAGCTCAAATGGGTCTCGTGAAAGATTTCTCCAAGGCGCCGGAACTGACCCCGGACACCCAATCAGAAGCGGCCTCGCTCCTGGACGCCAACATGGCCTTTCATAACAGCCGTGCCCCGTCGCAACTCAAATCTGCAAACCTCAAGGCGGAGTCTGTTGATGTCGTCGCCAATGGATTTGTAGCCCTGGTGCCCCTTGTGAAAGCCAATCAATTTCTTGAAGCAAAAGAACTCCTTGATGGGATGGCCCCGCGCGCGGACCAAGTTGGACCGGAGAGTGTGAGGGTTGTTGGCGAGCTGCAAAAAGTTGCAGCGGCAAAAATCGAGCAATTCTCAAGGGTCCGTGAGGAAGCCAAGGCTTTGGCGGACTCAGGCAAAGCCGACGAAGCGGTTACCAAGTACGAGGAGGCGCTTTCCATTATTGCCGATCCGGGTGTCAGCCGTGCGATTGAGGAAATCAAAAATCCTCCAGCGCCGACGCCGTGACGGAGAATCATCTGACACAAGCCCCCGACCACATCAGCCTGCCGGTGCAGGTCATGTATTTCGACACGGACGCGGGTGGTGTTGTCCACAACATCGCGTATTTGCGGTTTATCGAAACCGCACGAACCCTGCTCGCCGTTCAGTTGGGCATGAGCTTTGAAGAGATCCTTCGTACGGGCATTCATCCCGTGGTCGTGCGCACGGAGATTAACTATCGTCGCCCCGCACGCCTTGGTGAGCATCTTCACGTCCGCGGGAAAATCGCTGAAATTGGGCGGGTCAGGTTTTGGGTGGAGTTCGAAATTGTGCGCGACGCGGACGGCATGCAACTTGTGACCTGCCGTCAGTCCCTGGCACTGGTCCAGATGCCAGAGGGCAAACCCATCCGTGTGAGTGAAGGATTTCCCTCTCTGGGCAAAACCGAATGATCTCACGGACCGGAGCCGTCGGGCTTCTTCTGCTGGCCACTTTCGTCCTTCATGTGGCCACGGCTGGATGGGGGAACCTCTATAACGAAACCGACGGTCAGTATGCGGGGGCGTCAAAGGTCATGGCCACGGGCGGCAACTGGCTTGTTCCGGAAAACAACAGCATTCCACGACTCGTCAAACCCCCGCTGTTGTATTGGGCCATGGCCGGCACCATGACCGTGGCAGGAATCAACGAATTTTCCGCAAGACTCCCCGGAGCCCTTTCCATCGTGCTATGGGTCGGCATCACGTATCTCATCGGCAACCACTGGGCGGGACACCGGCGTGGGCTTTGGGCTGGTGGCATTCTGGCGACGATGTTGGGTTCTTTCACCCTGGCAAGGATTGTGATGCCGGAGCCACTTTTCACAGCACTCATTGCGGGGGCCCTCCTCGCATTTCTTCAGGCCACCCGCTCGCAACATGCTGCCCGCTGGATGATCGGATATTGGGTTTTGGGCGGGTTGGCAGCTTTTGTGAAGGGCCCCCATGGATTAATCTATCCGGTTGTGATCGTGGGGATCGCTCTCATTGGGCCCCGGATTGTTGGCGCCAGGATGCCATGGCCATGGAAGGCTCGCACATTGTTTCCCATCACAGGCTTGCTGCTGGCAGGCCTGATCAATCTGCCATGGTATTTTTATATTGAGGGCAAATTTCCCGGCTACCTGACAAACCTCATTTTTACGGAACATCTTGGTCACGTCACAGGAAGCTCCGCCCCCGCCACGAACTACTCGAATGTGCCAAGGCTGACGTTCCTCCTGCTTCACCTGGCATGGTTTTTTCCGTGGCCCCTGGCCGCCCTGTTTGCGCTGCCAAAAGCTCTGCGTCAGTTGCCATCGCCTTCTTCATGGAGCGTGGGGGCCTGGCTTGTGCTCTCATGGATTTTTGCCGTTGGGCTTTCTGTGATGCTGGCAGGGCAGCGTCAGGACTATTACGCAATGACCCTCTGGCCGGCGTTTGCCCTGGCGGCGGCATGGATGATTGAAAAGGCTTCGCTCAAGGCCACGGGATTTGCCGTGGCCGGGATCCTCTTTTTGGCGCTGGTGGCCTGCCTTACCGCCCCGCAGTTCCTCGCAGGGACGAGCACGGCCACGGTCGCAGCCCGGGCCACAGCCCTCTCCACAGTCCTTCAATTTGGCCCCGATGTCTGGCAGGGATTGACCCTCATCGCGGGGGTTTCCCTCAGCCTGGCGATTGGATTTTCTCTGGCTGCGGGTTTTGCCTCAGCCCGTGCCTTTTGGTTTCTTGCCGTTGCTGGCGCCTGCCTTGGTCTCGGAGCCATTGCCGGTACAGCCAAGGTGGCCCCCTTCTTTTCTCTTGGAGACATCGCCACCACCATCAACACACAAGCCGGAGGAAATGGGATCGTCATCTTTGATGGAGACATCGACACGGGAAGCAGCCTGCTTTTCTATCTTGATCGCGAGATCTATCTGCTGGGGGCCAACCCGGACGCTGATTATATCGTGCGAACACAAGGCATCGGGACATCTCGCTTTTTGACGAATGACAACCTGCTCCGCCTTTGGAATTCTTCCTCGCGGGTGATCTTCATCACCGAATCCTCCCTGCTCCCGGAATGGGAACGCCTTCTTGGCCCCACGGTGCCCGTGGCCACCTGTGGCACGATGGTGGCCCTCGCCAACGGGCGTGATTAATAATGGGGTGAGGAAGTTGAGTCAGCTTCCTGGTTGCGGGAACTCATAAGTTGCCGACTTTGCTCATAAGAGACGGCGGTCTTGGAGATGCTCACAAAAAATGTGCGCCCATTCATCATTCCATCAAAATTAAAAAATCAACACTCGGCAATCGTCAATATCCTGCGGTCCTTTCGGCTCCCGCTTAAGGGATGACGGTCTTCCTTCGCCAAGGCTATGGAGGACTAGCCCTACCAACAAGGGGGCGCTTCGCTCGTGCGCCAGCGCGTTCTTTCGCGGGTAGGGCGCGATTGGGGATTGGGGAGAAGAGAGGTGGGAGAGGAATTGAGACAGGAACTGGAGTGAAGAGTGATGATTTTTGATTTTTGAACTATGAGATCACCTCGCATCGGCGGTCTTGGAGTTGCTCACAAAAAATGTGCGCCCATTCCTCATTCCTTCAAAATTAAAAAATCAACACTCGGCAATCGTCAATATCCTGCGGTCCTCTCGGCTACCGCTTATGGGATGACAGTCTTCCTTCGCCAAGGCTATGGAGGACTCGCCCTACCAACAAGGGGGCGCTTCGCGCGTGCGCCAGCTCCCTCTTTCCCGGGTAGGGCGAGTCAGTCCCTTGACCGCCGACTTTTCCTGCTTCATGCGACAACGGGCAAGGGACGTGTCCTCCAGTTTTCATCACCCACCTCCGCAAACTCTCGGGAATAAAGTTTGCTTTGGAGCGCGCTCTGGATTGTGTTTATTGACCCGATACCTATGGAAAACGTCATTATTGTTGGAACCGGCTGCGCAGGTCTTACTGCAGCCATCTACACCGCCCGCGCCAGCCTCAACCCCCTCGTGCTTCAAGGCCGCCTTCCCGGCGGACAGCTCACCACAACGACCGCCGTGGAAAATTTCCCGGGATTTCCCGATGGGATTGATGGGCCGGAA
>JBGTAR010000029.1:0-7315 GCA_041749815.1 Terrimicrobiaceae bacterium | reverse complement strand
GAGGAGCACATCAGTGTTCATAATGATGATCCAAAACCATTTATTTGGACCGCTAAGGCATCGGACATTCTCGAAAAAGTGAAGAGGGGGCGTCAAACCCTTCATAATATGCAATCTGCTTGACGGACTACACTAGATCTTTATCAAACTGCTTTGGTGTGATGGCTACATGCTCAACCTTCACATCAAAATACTGCCCTGCACTGAACGAGCAGTTCTTCGCTTCGATCTCTTCGTAGGACACGACGACAGAGAAGTCATCGACGGCTTTCTTGGCCTTGAAGGTTGCTATTATTTGCTGCTCTTCGTCGGGCCGAAGGACAGTCTTCTGATTTTTCCCTTCCTTGATCTTCTTGCCGAGGTTGGAGGCATCAATGAGGATGACGTCGCCGTCGTTGCTGGCGTCGATGAAGAGGATGGAGACGTTGGTGCCGGTGGTGGCAAAGATGTTGCTTGGCATGGAGACCACGCCGCCGAGCATCTTGTTTTTGACGAGATACTCACGGATGCTTTTCTCTATGCCAGACTGGGCGGTGATAAAACCAGTGGGCACGACAATGGCGGCGCGGCCCTTCGGCGCGAGGGTGTGGATGACGTGCTGGATGAAGAGCAGGTAGATGGCCATCTTGTCCTTATCCTTGTTCGGAACATTGGGGATGCCGGCAAAGAAGCGATCTTTGTTCCCTTTGGAGTCGAGCTGGTTTCGGTAGTCGGAGAAGTCGAGCTTGAAGGGCGGATTAGAGACGATGAAGTCAAACTTCTTCAGTTTGCTTCCATCCTTGTGGTAGGGCTCCAGGATGGTGTTCCCCTGGATGACGTTCGGGATCGAGTGGACGAGGTTGTTCAGGATGAGGTTCAGCCGGAGCAGGCTGGAAGATTTTTGGGAAACGTCCTGCGTGTAGATTGTGCAGCGGTCCTCGCCGATGGCGTGGGCCAGGTTCATGAGAAGCGTGCCGGAGCCTGAGGCAGGATCGTAGCAACTGACATTTTTGACCTTCTGAGGAACGAGGCAGGCGGCCATGATCTTCGCCACGGCATGGGGCGTGTAATACTCGGCATACTTGCCTCCGCCGTCCTTGTTGTAGTCCTTGATCAGGTATTCAAAGAGCGTGGCGTAGAAGTCGAACTTCTCTGCAAAAATGCGCTCAAAGCTGAAGGGGATCAGTTTGTTGATGATGGCCTTGGCGAACTCATCCCGACCGGAATGCACATACTGGGTGATGGCCTCGAAGAGCACGATCTTTTGCCCATCGTTGGTTTTGACTGAGAAGATGTCCGTATTCAGCTTGGCGATGTCCAGCAGGGTGGCATCCAGAGTGGCGGCAAAATTTTTATCGTTCTGTTTGCCCCACAGGGTGGAGAGGAAGTGCTTGGGCTTCAGTTGGGCAGTGCTGGCACCGAGTTGCATGAGGATGAGTTCGTAGTCCTCTGCCGATTTCTTTCGCAAGGTGTCTTCCCATGATTTGGCCTTGGCCAAAGAGGGCTCGATGCGCTTCACCTCGTGGGCGAATTTGTCATTGAGAAACTTGTAAAGAAAGACCTGGGTGATGATCTTGAACTCGTTTCCATCATTCCCCAGCCCGTAAGTGGCACAGACCGCTTTGAGGTCATCGATGAGTGAGATGGCTTTGGCTTTAAACTCTTGGGATGTCATGCGGCTTGTTGTCCATGGAACTCAGCCAGATACTCTTTCATCACAAGGGTATTAATAAAGGATGTGTTTTCGGCGGTGAGGGGAAGGTGGTGTTTGTTCTTCAACTGCTCAATGATGAGGCGGGTCATCTCAGCCTTGGCAAAGGCTTCGTTGTTGAGGATCTGGGCATTCTGAGAAATACGGGCGTCGGCCTCGGCCTTGAAGGCGCTAAGAGCTTCGAAGAGTTTCCGCTCATTGGCGGTGGGTTCGCCTTTTTCCAGCAGCCGCTTGTGCAGGCGGGCGTATTTCTCGTCATTGGCATACTTGGCCCGTAGGAGCTGATTTTTCCGCTCCAGTTCTCGGGCGCGGGTGTGGATGCCTTTGAGGGTCTTAATATTTGCGACCATTTCCGCCTGGGTGATCTCGGAGAGATTTTTCTTCTGAAAGAGCCGTTCAAGTTCTTCCTTCAGCGTGACAAATGCTGGGTCGCCGGGATCGAAGTTGCCACCGAGGCCTTCGCGGGTGCGGCGGAGCGTCTCGCGAAGTTCATCGGCGATGACCATTTCGGCCTGCGACACTTTGCGGAAGGTGAAGAGGACATCCTCCAAGGCGATGTTCAGGATGTTGAAACTATCATCCGCATTCTCGAGAGCCTCCCGCTGATTGAGCAGAGTGAGGTGGTTGTTGGCCTCGGTTGAGAGCTGTGTGAGCTTGCGGAAGTCAAGCTTGTTGAGGAGTTCGTATTGGCCGGAGAGGCGGATCAGATTATAGAGGCTCTTCGCGTCGTTCAGCGCCTTGGCGATCTTCCGCATCTCGACGCGGTCGGTGATTTGGCTGATCTGCTGGGAGAAGACCTCCGCATTCTCGGTATTAAACTGGAAAAGGGCGTCTTTGATGGCCTCAATGTCCGCGGCTATCTCTGCTTCGGTTTTGAAAAGGTCGGAATATTTGTCCAGTTCGTCACCAAGTTCGCTCTGGAGTTCGTCGAAGTAGTCCTTGTTCGTCTTGTCGAACTCGGCCTCGATATTGACGAAATCCACGACGTAGCCGTAGCGGTTCCCTCTGTAGGGGCGATTTACCCGCGTGAGAGCTTGAAGAAGGTTGTGCGCCTTGATGATGCGTCCGAGGTAAAGCTTCTTCAGTCTCGCCGCATCAAACCCGGTAAGCAGCATGTTGAAGACAAAGAGGATGTCGATTTTTCCATCCTTGAACGCCTCAACCTTGTCCTTGCGCTCGGTCTTGGTGCCTACGTCGTGGAGAATGAGAGCGCATGTCCTGACAGTGCGGTTGGGCAGAGCATAGAGAGGAGGAGGCTCTGCTGCCAGAGCCGAGACCATGGCTGGGGCTGAGCGGGGAACTGGACGAATACCTGCGTATTTCTCCTCGAAGATCCGCGCCATTTCCTTCGCCTGCTCTGAGGAGTCACAGATGACCAATGCACCCGTGGTGTTGTCGTTCTTCATCACACGCGAGTTCTCAAAGTCCTCGACGATGTAGTCGAGCATCGGCTCAACGAACTTCTTGTGTGAGTAAACCATCGTCCGGTTCTTCATGTCCTTGAGAACCTTGATCTGGGCCAGGGTTTCTTGGAGCTGAAGTTTGTATCCGGTCTCGATGGCCTCGCGAATCAGTCGCAGCGTGTAGCCGTCGGCGATGGAGCGGTTGTAATAGTATTTGTGGATGTAGTCGCCGAAAATGAGCTTCGAATTGTAGGCGACCCTCGGGGTAGCGTTGCCGTCTTCATCTCTGCCACCTGCGATTGAGGCGTTGAGTAATGGCGTTCCGGTCAAGCCAATCTTGATCGCATCGCGGTCCGACTGATTGAGGTTTGCAAGGAAACTGCCTTCGGGATTGTAGCTGCGGTGGACTTCATCAAGGAAGTAAACCCGCTGAAGGCCGAGGGCGTAGTCGGTGTTCTTGACGACATCAGGGTCGTCTTTGAAGCGTTGAATATTGACCACAGTGATCTCAGGCAGCCCGGCATCGTTATGGATGGCAACATTGGATTTGATGTCCTCAGCAAATTCGTCGCGCGAACTGATGGTGTGGACATGCAACCCGCGGCTGCGGAATTCCCGGCTGGCCTGGTCCAGAAGATCGATGCGATCGACGATGAAGTAGAACTTCGGGACGATTCCTTTCTTTTGGTAGTAGTTGGTTAGAAAGTGGACGCAATAATAAGCGAGCGCCGTCTTCCCGCTACCCTGCGTGTGCCAGATGATGCCCTTGCGAATACCGGCTTCGAGTTTACTTTCAATGGCCTTCGTCGCGAAGATCTGCGGATATCGCATCACGTGCTTTTCAATTCCGGTCTCGGTTCTCACGTATGCCAGGCCAAAACGAAGCAGGAAAGCGAGACGATGACGGGAGAAGAGCGACGTGCTGAGTCGATTGGTCGGGCTATTCGGGTCCTTGTTGATGGTGAATTCGGCCGAGTGCCTGATGGCTGCCAGATTATTGTCAGCGAGGACAAAGTCTTCCGTTTTTGTGTCTTCGGGCTTAAGCAGACGAGTAAGATCCAGGTGCTCTTCCTCGCGGAAATAGTTAAAGACGGGATTGTCGTAGGACGGGGAGGCATAGAACGCTCCTTGAAGCGGTTCTCGGGAGCCATCGTCGTATTCCATGTTGTTTGAGAACACCATGAACTGCGTGAGGTTGATGAACCGTTTGAACTTCGGATTCCGAAACCGGGTCACGATCCGATTCCGCTCAGCGAGAATGCCGTCGCGGTTGTTCGGCTTCTTCACCTCGATAAAGACGAGAGGAAGCCCATTGATGAGAAGAGTGATGTCTGGTCTAAACTCTTCATCGTCTTTCCTGCAGGTGAACTCGGTCACAACGTGGAACGAGTTTCGGTTGAAGTCATCAAAGTCGATGATTTTAAGCCCGGATGTCTCGGTGATTTTCTCGTAGAACTGTTTTCCGAGGTCTTCGTTATCAAGGAGGAGGTTAAGCTGACCCAAGGCATTTTCGATATCAACGGGCGTGGCAGAAGGATTGAGCTTAGAAACACTATCTCGGAAAATCGAGGAGACGATATTGCTCGATTCGTCCCAAACGAGACATTTCAACGACAAGTAAGTGTAACCCAGCCGCGTGAGGTGGAGAATGGCTGGTATTTTGACGCGGGAGTCTTCGTTAAATTTCATATGCCCTCTAGAGCTGTGGCTTCAAACCCAAAATGCGAAAAAGCATCACCAAATCTCATGCCTGCGGGTGGTCTCTGGGCTGCCATAAAGAAAAAAAGTATATTGAAAACCTTCAGGATGGGAAGCCTTGTTCATTTGGTTGCGCGACATCATCCACTGCATAGCCACTTGCCCGAGACCGCTCCAAGCTCATACGCCTGCCTCCTTCTCCAGCTTTAGCAGTCGTGCCGACAACTCAGCCGGGCGATAATAATGTTGCCATAAAATATGCCTTGCTGCGATGAGCAATATGCAGTATTGCTCCTTCGCGTATGAACGAGATCTCTGCCGAATGGGATTCCAGCAAGGCGGCATCGAATGCCAAGAAGCATGGTGTTTCCTTCGAGGAGGCCAAAACAGTGTTTTACGACGAGCATGCTCTGTTGATCCCGGATCCTGATCATTCGACCACCGAAGACAGGTTCATCATCATGGGGCTCAGTTCCGCGTTGCGGATCCTCGTCATTGTTCACTGTTTTCGCAAAGGCGGTTCGTCGATCAGAGTGATTTCGGCAAGACGTGCCGGAACCAAAGAGCAGCAACCATACTGGGAGAACAAAAAATGAGAAAAGAGTATGATTTTTCCGCCGCAAAGCGGAATCCATATGTGAAGCGTTTGAAGAAAGCAGTCACTATTCGACTCGAACCCGATGTGATCAATTACTTCAAGGCACTTTCGACTGATAACGGGATTCCATACCAGAATCTTATCAATCTGTATTTGCTCGACTGCGCCAGGGAGAAGCGACGCCTTGCATTGACATGGAAAAAATAATTTTCGTCTCAACTTTGAAGTGCGACAAAATGGCTTGAGTTTTAGACAGTGGAGAGGGAGCTGATACTAGCCGTATTGAATCGCCGCCACGTCGCGCCCCTCGTCGAGCGATACTGCGTCGATTGTCCGCCCCCAGAGCTGCACCTTCGCGATCATGCCGTCTCACCCCACGTCCATTTTTTCGATGCGGCCGGTGCGGTCTTTTTGCCCGTCGCCCGCTGACGCTTCCTGCCGGCCTGTTTTAATTGCGCCATCGGGCCGGGCAATGGTTCCGGCAGCAGCGTTTCGAAACGCTCCAACAAACCGAACACGCGGCAGATCCGCAGAAAACCCGAGAGCCGCGTCGCCACTTCCCCCGATTCCAGCCGCTCGACGGTCCGCTTTGACACCCCCGCCTGTTCCGCCAGATCAGCCTGCGTCAGGTTCTGCTCAATGCGTGTGCCAGCAAGGCGGCTGCCCAATTCTTTGAGCACGGCCTCATCGGTCAATTGCGTAGCAATTCTCATAAAACGTCATATATGACGAATTAATGCCATATATCAATTTTATTCGCCACAAAAGACGAGTTTTTTTAAGTCGTCATTTATGGCGAACAATGGCATATAACCCGAATAACTCGCCTCATTCGCCGACTTGATACCTCATACAGTTGCTGGCATCGGTAGGGAAGCACGGTTACGCGAAGGCTTGAGCGGCGATGCGGAGGTCTTCTATGAACACGGCAAGGGGTTGGTGATCTTTCTCGTTAGTGTGATATCCGGCAGCGATGCAGAGGGGTTTTGGGCCGGGCGACAGGGCTTTGAACTTGGCGCGGTGGGGGAAGAGTTGGGCGGTGCGGGCTGTGACGATGGCGAGGCCCAGGCCGGCCTCCACGGCGGTGACGAGGCTCTCAGCGCCGTCATATTCTCCTGCGATGTTTGGACGCTGATGGTTTTCGTTCATCCAACTCGTAATACTTTCCCAATACTCCGGATAATCGCGCTGGCAAAAGGCGAGCAGAAGTTCGCTTGCGATTTGATCGGGAGTGATGTGCTGCCGGTTGGCGAAGGGATGTTTGCGAGGGACAGCCAGTTTCCAAGCCGTGCGCACAAGGGGTGTCCATTTTAAGCCTGGGGTCTTGGCTTCGCTCGCGACGGTGATGATGACATCCAGTTTCTTGCGTCCGAGTTGGGTCAGCATCTCTCCGGTGGAAAAATCCCAAAGATCAGGCATGCTATTCCCATGAAAACAAAAACAACTGAGATGAATATCCGACGGGCCAGCGAACGCGGCCACGCCGACCACGGCTGGTTGAATTCCAGCCACACGTTTTCCTTTGGTGATTATTACGACGCGGCGCATATGGGCTTCCGCTCCTTGCGCGTCATCAACGACGACCGAGTCGCGGCGGGCCGGGGTTTCGGCACGCACCCGCATCGGGACATGGAAATTTTCAGTTACGTGCTGGAAGGCGCGTTGGCACACAAGGACAGCCTTGGCAATGGCCGGGAGCTGAAGCCGGGTCAAATCCAGTTGATGAGTGCAGGCCAGGGCGTGTCGCACAGCGAGTTTAATCCCTCGTCGAGCGAGTCACTTCACTTTCTGCAAATCTGGGTTCAACCCCGGGCCCGCGGGCTCACGCCGGGCTACACCGAATGGCTGCCAAAACCGGAACATGCCGAGGCACCCAAGGTGCTCGTGATTTCACCCGATGGTCGCGAGGGCTCGGCAACAATTCAT
>JBGTAR010000028.1:0-2669 GCA_041749815.1 Terrimicrobiaceae bacterium | reverse complement strand
CACTTTGACAAAGTTCATAAACTTGTATTTGCCGGGGCCATAAACAAGAATGCAGGAGGGTTCCAGCGGGGCAATAAAAGAGATCGAGGCTGCAAGCATGATGGCTATGGCAAACGTGCGTGGTTCGCAACCGATGAGTTGCGCGGTTTTGATGGCCACCGGAAGTACAACCAATGCGGCCGCCGCATTGGACATGGGTTGGGTCAGAATGATGGTGACAATAAAAAATCCAGCCAGGATTCCGTGAACTCCCAATGGTGAAAAGATCTGGAGAATCAACTGGGACAAATATTCGGCCGTGCCGGTCTTCTCCATGGCCACACCAAAAGCCGTCATGCCACCAATAAGAACCAACAGTCTCCAATCGATGAATTGATAGGCGCGCTCGGCACTGACAGCGCCAAGCAGAACACAAAGCACGGCAGCAACCAGGAAGGCCGCCGAGAGCGGCAGCCATCCGAGCGAGCCACACAGGACCGCCCCGATGAAAAGGGATAGAATGAGCAGGCCCTTGCGGGGATTTGCAGGGGCGCGCTTCACCTCTTCCATCACAGTCATGCCCAAGGACTCCTGCAGCAAGGAGAGCCGGCTGGAATCGGCCCGCACCAACAGCACATCGCCCTCATTCAGGGGGATCGCATTCATTTGCTCGGCGAATGTTCTGCCATGACGGAACATGGCCAACACGGTGACCCCATGTCGTTTTCGCAAATCCAGCTCAACCAGCGTCCTGCCTGCGACTTTTGCGGATTTCCCAACCTGGACCTCGGCAATTTTTACTCCAGAATCCTCGAGGTCGGTATCGTCCACCACCCGGTCGGATTTGATCGTGATGCCCTCAATTTCCCGAACTTTCATCAAATCACTCACCTTGCCGGTCACAATCAGAACATCCCGTTCCATCATCATCGTGCCCGGCATCGGAACCACTGTCTCGGATCCTCTCAAAATCTTGAGAACATTAAAATTCAAAATCGAAAGATCCGAGTCGATAACGTATTGTCCGATGAGTGGCGAGGACGGAAGAACCACAATTTCCGTGAGGTATTCCCGCATCTCATAGTCCCCGGTCAGGTCGGCCTCGGCACTTGAAGGCAGCAACCGCGACCCGATAAAAACCATGTAGAGGATTCCGGTGATAAAAATGATCAGACCCATGGGGGTGATCTCGAACATGCCGATTGGTTCCATGCCATTTTGTTGAATGAACCCGCTTACCGCCACATTGGTGGAGGTGCCGATGAGCGTGCAGGTGCCGCCAAGGATGGAGGCAAACGCCAGGGGCATCAAAAGTTTGGAGGGGCTGACCCCGGCTTTGCGGGCCATGCCGGTCACCAGCGGGGTGAATAGGGCCGTAACCGTGGTGTTGTTCATAAAAGCCGATGTCCCACCAACGAATCCCATCATCGAAACCAAGAACTTTGTGGATCCGACATTGGCCATGCGGCGCATTTGAATTCCGAATAAATCAAGAACACCGGCATCTTTCAGGGCCGCGCTGATCACAAAGATCGAGGCCAGAATGATAATGATATCATTGCTGAAACCTTGGAAGGCCTCCTTGGGCGTGAGAATTCCGGGAATGACGAGCCCGAGGAGGAGGATCAGGGTGATGATGTCCACGGAGAGTTTTTCCAGGCTGAAAAGCACAATCGCCGCCAGCAAGAGAAAGAGAATATAGCCAATGAGAAGAGTCACGGTTCCTGAGAAATTTTGGTGTCATTCGCGTTGGGCCTTTGGAAAACCCGGCGCTGAAGTTTCCTGCGGAATAGCAGCCTTGCGGCGATCAGGCAGATCAATACCCCCGCAAAAAACACACCGATCAATGCCAGACCGCGCTGAAAGGCTTTGTCAAGAAGTCGATCGGCTTGATCGTCCAACATTTGGGCAAATTGACCCGCTTGGGGGCCTCCCGAGGCCGCCCCATCGAGCAATTGATTGAGGCCGGTCACGAGGCTGTCCAGCTTGGTCAGGGTGGCGGAAGTTTGTTCCCACGCATTTGTGTAATCGTCTTTTTCCAATGGCATCTCCTCAATTTTTGTGGCCAGGGAATTTATGGAGTCGAAGGTGTGTTGAAGGGAGAGGGTGAGTCTCTCGGCGCTTTCGATCGACTTACGCACTTCGGGCAGGGATTGATTGATGATCCCTTCCTGGTTTTGCAGGGCATCGGTGATCTGTTGGGGAAAGTTGGCGGCCATGTCGGCGAGGCTGCTGAAGTCGGGATTGACCGTGGCAATCGGAAATCGCTCGGCCACCCGGTCGATGGTCAGATCGGATTGTTGCGTCAAGATTCGCGGCACGCGCTCCATGTAAAAAATCATACGTTCCCCATAGAGGAGGGACTGGTCCACTTTTCCCAACAGCCGCTGAATGCTGGCCATAAGCCCCCGCGCCGACCTTTGCTCGGCAAAATCGCTGAGCACCACTCCCTCCAAATTGCGAAGCCGCACATCCAGAAGCTGATTGCGTGGAGGATCCGTGGCGACCCAGGCCTCAATCAGACTGCGCAAGTCGGATTGCTGCGCAGGGGTCAAAACTTTGGAAACTTCCTCCCAAATCTTTTGGTCCATCTCCTCGTAAACGGCACGCAGCGGCGCTGCACGCTCGCCAAAAACGCCCGGAATCCAATGACTGTCCAAAGCCCATTTGCCGGCAGAAATAAAAACTGC
>JBGTAR010000027.1:0-18132 GCA_041749815.1 Terrimicrobiaceae bacterium | reverse complement strand
AAGCGAGGGCGTGTTGGCTCCATCGGGATATCCCTCACACTCCAGACAAAGCCCGGCATGGGGGCCATAAGCCTTTCCTGACTTTCCTTTCAGCGAGCCATCCAAGGCCACGCCTGTGTATAATTGGAGGCAATCCTCGGTCGTGCTGACCGTCAGGCATCGACCACTCATGGGCTCATAAAGACGTGCCGCTTTTTTGATTTTGGGCTCATGATCATCGGTGAGCGGATCTTTAAGGAAGTAGAGATCCCCATGAGCCAGATGGATGTCGGGCGATGCGTCACCCACCTTGCGCGACAGACGAAAATCATTTTTACCAACCGCCACGCGTTGTCCCAAGAGTGTCAGGTGTTCATCCATGGGGGCATAGTCATCCGCATAAATTTGCAATTCGTGATCCTCGATCGTTCCTTGTCCCTCCCCCGCCAGATTAAAGTAGGAATGTTGGGTGAGGCTGAAAGGGGTTGCCTGGTCCGTCGTGGCCTCGGTCTCGACGGACAAGACATTGTCATCTGTGACCGAGTAGGTGACCAGCGCTGTCACCGTTCCAGGATATCCTTCCTCACCATCCGGGCTCTGATACTTGAGTTGCAGGCTGGCCTCATCGATCCGATGCGCGACCCACAACCGGCGATCAAAGCCTGTCTGCCCGCCGTGCAAATGATTGGGGGGATCGTTGGCAGCCAGTGGGTAGCGGATTCCATCCAAACAAAATTCTGCTCCCCGCGTGCGACCGGCGACTCTCCCGATCATGGCTCCAAAATAAGGATGGGGCGCGAGATAGTCCTCCAACTGATGGAATCCCAACACCACATCCGCAAGGTTTCCCCTGCGATCGGGGACCTGAAGTGCGGTGATGGTGGCACCATAAGCGAGGACCCGTAATGCCAAGCCACCCCGGCCTTCAAGGGCAAAACTTTCGACAGCCCTGCCGTCGGGCAGGGTGCCATGGGGGAAACGTTTCATGGTTTGGAGAAGAAAGCACGGTTTGATCAGCATGTCCTCTTGTCAGATGACAAAAAGTTATCATATTTTGTCATGTGCTCGAAAATCTCAAGTTGGGCCGGAAATATGATGGGTTCCTCTTCCTTGCGGAATCCGTGCGCAACCCGCCGCGATTGAACAGCCACCATCATGTCGAGCTGGAACTCAATTTGGTGGTGAGAGGTTCCATCACCTATGTTGTGGGTGGCCGGCGCTTCACTTTTGACAAACGCACGCTTCTCTGGATGTTCCCTGCCCAGGAACACCAGTTGGTGGATCGATCCGATGATGCCCAAAATTTTGTGGCGGTGTTTAAGCCGGAGTTGATTGAGAGGTCCTGCCGGAGCCGGGCCTACGCTGATTTGCGCCGCAAGCGCATCACGGGGGAAGGTGTGCTGCACACGATTCTTGATCCGGAGTCCTTTGATCTCATTCGCAAAACCATGGAAGACCTCATGGAAGGATCACTCGATGCCGATCTGCTGAATCGGGAAGCCGGGTTTGGAATCGGTCCGGATTTCTGTTTTGAGCATGGTGATCCCGAGGGGCTCAACGCAGGCCTGCATCATCTTCTCCTTCAGTGTTGGCGCCGCCAGCGGAGCAGCCCCGCCGAGGGCAAAGACGTCGCGTTGCATCCCTCCGTGGGCCGGGCGTTGGAACTCCTGAGTGAAGGTGGAGACAAGCAGGATCTGGCCCTGCTGGCCAAAAATTGTGGGGTCAGCGAAGCCTATTTGAGCCGGATATTTGCGCGGCAAATTGGGGTTCCCATCAGCCGTTATCGAAATTCGCTGCGCTTGGCACGCTTTTGGGCCGTCACCCGCCAACCCACCCAAAAAACCCTGAGCGAAGCCGTTTTCGAGGCAGGGTTTGGCAGTTATGCCCAGTTTTACAAAGTCTATACGCAGGCTTACGGCGCCGGTCCCCGTGCGAGCCTATCTCGCAAGCGGACGTAGAAGAAGCTGGAACAGCTTTCGTTTTTTGCCGCCTTTCAAGCCGCTCCAAACGATTTCGAGGGAATCGAACAACGTCCTGTTTTCCGCGACGTTTTCAGCAACTCAAGCTTTGACGATGGCGTAAAGTGCGCGAAAACCATCCTGCCACGTGATTTTTTTGCCTTCGGCGTATGTGCGTCCCGAGTAGGACACGCCCACCTCATAGATGCGCAGCCCCATCCGCGCGGATTTGGCGGCGAGTTCGGGCTCAATCCCAAAACCATTTTCAGTGATGGGAATGGCCCGGAGTTTTTCTGACAGAAACACTTTGTAGCAACATTCCATGTCCGAGAGGTTGAGGTTGGTGAACATATTGGACAGCAGAGTCAGAATTTTGTTTCCGATCATGTGCCAAAAATAGAGAACGCGGTGGGCATGTCCGCCTATAAACCGGGATCCAAACACGGCATCGGCTTTGCCTTGCAGAATTGGGGTGATGAGGGCGTCATATTCCGCAGGATCATATTCGAGATCAGCGTCTTGAATGATGGCCAGCGGCGCTTTGATCTGGGAGATCGCCGTGCGTGTCGCCGCGCCTTTGCCCTGGTTGGCCGAGTGGAAATGCAGCCGAATGCGTGAATCCTCGGCTGCGAGCTTTTCAAGAAGGGCGCGGGTACCATCGGTTGAGCAATCATCGACAATGACAAGTTCCGCCACACATTGCTGATCGAGAACACGGGCTATGATAGTCTCCACAGTGGCGGCCTCATTAAAAACCGGCATCAGCACCGCAAGGCATTGCGTTGGAAAGTTTGTTGGCATCATGAAAAAAAGCCTGATTCCCCAACTTCTGGCAAGTCTGGAGGAGAGGGGGGCTCTGAGATTTCACAGGCATGTGTCCATAAGGAGTGACCAAAAGCTGCTTGAGCAGAGTCGGCAAGCTTGGCTGCAAGGGCTGGGGAGGCCAGCACGGCAAACATCGTTGAGCCCGAACCTGACATCGCGGCTGCGATCACCCCCTCCTGCTCGAGGAGCCAATTTTTTATCGTGGGGAGAAGAACATATTTGTGAAAAACGGGAGTTTCCAGATCGTTGCAAAGGGTGATGCCGTCTACGTTTTGGGCGATGGATTGCTTGTTTTGCATTCTTGCCAATGCCTGGTAGGCCCAGGGCGTGGGAACTCCGAATGGCGGCTTGAGCAACAGAATCGTCCATGGGGGGATGTCCACTTTGGGGCCGATGCGCTCCCCCCTCCCCCGGCAGATGGCCGCCTCGCCCCGAATAAACCACGGGACATCAGAACCGATCCGGGCGGCAAGTGCCTCCAGTTGGGCAATAGTGAGACGGCAATTTGTGAGGCGATTCAGCGCGACAAGAACCGTGGCGGCATTGCTGCTGCCTCCTCCCAAACCAGCCCCCATGGGAATCCGCTTGAGAACCTGAATGCGCAACCCCATGGACGTGCCCGTTTCCTCAAAAAAGAGCTCCACAGCTCGCACAATCAGATTCTCGGACCCGGTAGGAACCCGCGGATCGTCGCACGTCAGGAGAATGCCCGGCTCGTCCAGACGCTCAAACGTGATCTCGTCCGCCAACGTCACGGGAACCATCAGCGTCTCAATCTCGTGAAATCCATCGGGCCTCTTACCGAGAATCTTGAGATGCAAATTCACTTTGGCTGGTGAGATGAGCTTCATTGGTGTCATCATCTCCACATGAACGATGTCGCCAAAGAAAAAATGATTGTGGCTGTTGATAAGCCGGATTTGCGGTCAGCCCTCCGGCTCATCGACCAACTGTCTGGAGAGCTCGTTTGGGCCAAGCTTGGCTTGCAACTTTTTACCGCAGAAGGCCCCCAGGTGGTGCGCGAGATTTCAGACCGTGGGTTGCGAATATTTCTGGATCTGAAGTTTCACGATATTCCCAACACGGCGAAGGAAGCGATTCGGTCGGCAAGGAATTTGGGGGTTTCGATGACGACAATTCATCTGGCGGGAGGGCCGGAAATGATCGCGGCCTGCATCGGGGAAGCGGGGGAAATGTTGGTCCTGGGGGTGAGTGTCCTGACCAGCATGGATGAAGCGGCCCTTGCTGCGATTGGTATGGCAGCTGGTCCCTCTAACCAAGTTCTTGCGCTGGCCTCCATGGGTGTGGCATCCGGGATTCGCGGCGTGGTAGCCAGCCCCCAGGAAATCCTGCCTCTACGCAAAGCCCATGGCAATATGCTGACCATTGTCACCCCGGGTGTTCGCTCGGTTGGCGATGCTTCCGGCGATCAACGGCGAGTGGCGACCCCTGCAGCCGCCATCCGTGATGGAGCAGATTACCTTGTGATTGGACGACCAATCACAGGGGCGGATGACCCCAAGGAAGCATTTTTAAGGATCTCTGACGAAGTTGCGCAGGGACTCATGTGAGAGCGTTTGCCCGCAGATGAAAAAGCCGACTTATCAGTGTGTTCGCTGCGGGAATTGCTGTCGGTGGCCGGGCATGGTGCGGTTGACTGAAACGGACATCTCTGCCATTTCGAAATTTCTGAAAATCGGCGAATTCGAGTTTATCCAGAAACACACCCGCCTCCGGCCATCCCGGGAGGGGTTGGCACTCCAGGAACGCGCGGACGGTTCCTGCATTTTCCTTGAAGGGACCAACACTTGCTCCATTCAGGAAGCCAAGCCCCATCAATGCAGTGGCTTCCCGAACACATGGAATTTCCCGGGGTGGCGGGAACAGTGTGAAGCGGTGGAAGTCTTGGATTAAAGAGCACTTCCTTCCTTGGTCGGGCGCGGCAGTGCCTTGCCCGCCGACTGCTATTCATCATTTTTCTGCCCCTCCCCGGTGGCTGCGGTGCACGAGGGCTGACAAAATCACGTCCAGCACGTGGTCGAGGCGCTTTCCCACATCCTCCGTAAGAAATCGAATGACAAAATAACCATTGCGCTGCAGGAGCTCATCCTTACGTCTGTCCCGCCGATACGCTTCGGGATTGGACAGGTGTTGGGAACCATCAAGCTCAATGACAATCCGGGTTTGGCAGTCCAGGAAATCGACTTCCATCTTACCGAGATTGTCAAAAGGGATCGGCAGGTTGGCATTCAGTTGAAAACGGCCCCTGGTTTCCCTGAGGGATTCAAGCCGCCGATAGAGGAACGCTTCAGAAGCGCTTCGGGCTCTCGCCTCACCCTCGGCCTCAGGCAGGGGAGGACTGGTTGCGTGAAGAAATAATTCGGCAAGTGGAGGGTCCACACCGTCAAGGATCAATCTGCGTATGCTGGCGGCGTAGTCCTTTTTCCACACAGGATTTACAGGCAATGGAACCTCCGCAGGCCAACCGGGCAGCGCGCTTCCGGGGAGGAGGATGGTGTAGCCGATGGATTCGTAACCCTGACAGCGTTTGTCGAACATTCTGGAAAGCATCGGGATATCCAAATCAGCATAGTCGAAAATCCGAACTTCGCGCTTGCCTTCATGGAGCCGGTGGAGCCGGCCCGCGTATTGGGCAATCGTGCCACGCCATGAAACAGGGAGCGTGAGAAATAAGGTGTCCAATCTGGGGATATCAAACCCCTCACCAACAAACCTCCCGGTTGCAACAATCACACGACCTTGGGAGGATGGGGCCTGCTCCATTGCTGCCATGGATTCAATCAGATCCCTTTTTCTCATTCCTCCTTGCAGCGCTACAACATTGGGAACCTCCGGGGAGAGAATCTCGACGAGTTTTAGCAAGTGTTCGGTTCTCTCCGTGAGCACCAGGGGGCATCGACCCTCACGAATCGTTGCTATGACATCGGAGCAAATCATCCGGTTTCTTGCGGGGTCCTTGGCAAGAGCTTCTGTCAGTCTTTGAAATTCCATGCGAGGATCGGTGGCAGATTCCGAGTTATCGCGATGTCCGGTGGGTCTCACGAAGACATGATGGGTGAACGGACGGATCGCAGCTTGAGCTTTTGCGTCCACGCGATAACGCACCGGACCACATTGCATAAAGATAATGGGGTGGTGTCCGTCTTTTCGAGCAACTGTGGCAGAGAGACCTGTGACAAAGCGTGCCTTGGCCCGGCGAGCGACCAACTCAAAGCTGTGTGCTGAGAGGTGGTGACATTCATCGATGATGATATGGCCATAGTCGCCGACCCGATCATCGACAGTGCCTTTGCGCACCAAGCTTTGGATGATGGCCACGTCAAGTTGCCCCGTCAGCTTCTTTCGTCCTCCACCTAGTCGGCCGATAGATTTTGTTGGGACATCAAGAAATGAGGAGAGACGATCCACCCACTGTTCCAGCAATTGCTGACGATGAACGAGAACCAGTGTGTTGACTCCCCGTTTGGCAATCAGCCATGCGGCCAGAACCGTTTTCCCAAAAGCGGTTGTTGCCGCTAGGACGCCGGTTTCGTGGGCAAACATGGCCTTTGCCGCCTCCTCTTGATCGGACCGCAGTTGCCCACAAAAATTAAGATCCATGGGAGTTCCTTGGTGCCGCTCGTCACGAAACCGAGGGGTAATCTTCAGGGACACCAGCAACTCGGAAACTTCATCAATGCAACCTCTTGGTAGTCCCAAATGAAGGGGATGGTCCTCCGAGCAGTCAATGATGCGGGGTTTATCATAAACAGGGAGCCTCATCGCCTGAGCACGGTAAAATTCTGGATTTTGAAAAGCCGCCAAACGAAGAAGCCGATTGCGAAGCGGAGCAGTCAGATCTTTTTTGGCGATGTAAACTTGGTCGCCTAGGACCAATTCGGCGGTGTCAGGCAATGGTCCTTTGATGGGTGGGTCCGGTCTGCGTCGCGAAGGCGGTGCCAACCATGGGGCAATCCCGTCCATGTCCACGGTGCGAACAGCGACAACACTCCCCTGTCGCTCAGCCTTGCCAACAAGTGACTCCAAGCGCTCGCTCCCGATTTTTTGCAGGGAGGCAAGAAATGCCCACTGGTCAGAATAGGCATTCCCCTCCTCATCCACAAAGACGGAATTGCCTAGCTGTCTTGGTTCCTTTTGCAGGGGAAGAGCAATCAGGTTTCCGAATCCGCCGCGGGGGAGGGTATCCTGATTCGGAAAAAATCGGTCGTAGGACCGCATGCCGAGATCTGCGTGGCTTTCCATGGTTTTGGTAAGAATCCATGTGCCCAACTTGCGGGCCATGGTGGCTGAAACCGCCTGCTCAAAAAACAACCACACATGGCCACCCCTTCCTGAACGAGAGCGCTCCAACGCAGATGGTAAATTCAGCGTCCGGCATGTGTTAAAATAAGCCCTTGCATCAACCTCCCAGGTATCCCCATCAAAATCCACTGCAAGAAAAAAGCAGGTTTCGTCGAGGAGCATCGGGTAGACGCCCATCACAAAGGGATTTCCTTGCTGATCCTTTCCCGACAGATGACAGCGAATGACACGGTCCGTCACAGGAAGCCAGGACTGGTTCATACACTCAGAGCACCTAACCCGGGGTTTTTCACAGATCCCGCGAATCCACTCATTCCCGCAGGCTGGTTGGTAACCCGATTTGCCGGTGCGGCGGCTTTCGAACCTCCGGGGGTAAACGTCCTCCCTACCGCGAAAAAGCGATCTAAAGAGGGCAATTTTCTCTACAGGTGAGGAGGCCAGATGAACGGGCTCCCCGGGCTTTTCAGAATGGCACTCACCTTCGATGACCACGGAAGAAATACTATCCGAAACAACACTGACCCTCAAGGCTGGATTGGCTTTGCCTCCTTTGACAAGGGGCGCGGTAAAAGTGAGGATTGCAACCGAGGTATGCCGGCGGGACGCCAGCGGTCCCAGGCTACTCTCAGCGCCCCTTGTCCAATTTCTATAAAATCTGCAGTTGATTTCAGGGCGGGTTTTCCTACACTCCGCCTTTCCCCTGACCCCCAAATGTTATGAATCTCCTCGTCTCCCATGGTTTTGAACTGTCGCTTGCAAGTGGTCTTTTAGCCCTGATTGCAGCGGTTATCCTCATCCGCAAAGTTATCGCAGCGCCGGCTGGAAATGAGCGCATGAAAGAAATTGCCGGCGCCATTCAAGAGGGGGCACGCGCCTATTTGAACCGCCAGATTGCAACCATCTCGGTGATTGCCGTCCTGATTTTTGTGGTCTTATTGATCTTTCGCGATTTTCCGACGGCGGTGAGTTTTCTGATCGGGGCGGCCTGTTCGCTTGCCGCCGGCTATGTTGGGATGCGGGTGGCGGTGCTGGCCAATGTGCGCACCACCCAGGCGGCGTCCGTGGGTCCCTTCGAAGCGTTGAAAGTGGCCTTCAACGGAGGAGCCGTCACCGGTTTGCTGGTGGTGGGTTTGGCGCTTTTGTCGGTGGGCGGTTATTACCTCGTCGCGCTTAGGCTCCTCGGGGAAAAACCTGCGGTGATGACGCTTGTTGGTTTGGCTCTTGGTGCAAGCTTGATCAGCGTGTTTGCCCGACTGGGGGGTGGAATTTACACCAAGGCGGCAGACGTCGGGGCCGATCTGGTGGGAAAGATTGAGAGCAATCTTGATGAAGACGATCCAAGAAACCCTGCCACAATCGCGGATAACGTCGGCGACAATGTCGGCGATTGTGCCGGAATGGCTGCCGACGTTTTTGAGACCTATGCGGTCAGCCTGATCGGCGCCGTGCTGGTTGGGTTCCTGCTCACGGCCGGATCCTCGGCGGCGATCCTTTATCCGTTCCTTCTCTGCGGAGTTGCCGTTTTTGGTGCCATCGCAGGCATTCTGTTCGTCAACTTTGCCAAAATCTCTCCGACCAAATCCCTGCAGGGCGGCGTCCTGGTCAGCACCATTTTGTCTGCCGTGCTGTTCTGGCCTGTGACACAGACCTTGTTCCCGCAGGGCTTGGAAATCGCGGGCATCGGCCTCAAAAGTGCCACCCAGATCTATTGCGCTGCATTGGTAGGGTTGGTGATGACCTACGTCGTTCTCCTGATCACGAATTATTATACCTCCACGGAATACTCGCCGGTGCGGAGGATCGCCAAATCCTCGGAAACCGGTCACGCCACCAATATCATCACCGGCCTGAGCGTTGGCCATCATGCCACCGCCCTGCCAGTCGGGTTTATTGGTGTCGCCATTCTGCTGTCCTTCTACTTTGCCGGGCTCTACGGGATTGCCATCGCCGTCATGGCCATGTTGTCCCTCTCGGGCATCATTATTTCCCTCGATGCTTTTGGCCCCATCACGGATAACGCTGGCGGAATCGCGGTCATGGCCGGCCTCGACAAAAGTGTTCGCAAGGTGACCGATGATTTGGATGCGATTGGAAACACCATGAAAGCTGTCACCAAAGGCTATGCCATTGCCTCTGCAGGCCTTGCCGCTTTGGTGTTGTTTGGCTCCTATGTGGAGGAACTCAAGCTGGCACTGCTGGAGTCCGGGCGAGAGCAACTTTCTTCGGGACTGCTGTGGGATCTTCTGGGGGGAACCCAGATCCATATGGCCTCCGCCCTGGAGTTCTCACTCCAGGAACCGCGGGTTATTATTGGTCTCTTCATCGGCGGTCTCCTGCCATTTATTTTTACCGCTCACAGCATGGATGCCGTCAGCGAAGCTGCCGGGGCGGTGGTGAAAGAGGTACGCCGTCAGATTGCGGCCAAACCAGGAATTTTGGAAGGCACACAAACCCCCGATTATGGCACCTGTGTGGATATCGTCACCAAAGCCGCATTGCGTCAGATGATCCACCCGGCGCTTCTGCCTGTGGTGATGGTGGTCCTTGTCGCGTGGCTGCTTGGGCCCGTCGTGCTCGGTGGCGTGCTCGTTGGCAGCATTGTCACGGGCCTGTTTGTTGGCATTGCCATGACTTCAAGTGGCGGGGCATGGGACAATGCCAAAAAGTATATCGAAGAGGGGCACCACGGTGGCAAGGGTTCACCAGCTCACGCGGCAGCAGTCACCGGTGACACCGTTGGCGATCCCTACAAAGATACCGCCGGCCCGGCGATCAATCCCATGATTAAAGTTGTGAACATTGTTGCCATTTTGATCATCCCCATCTTTTTTTAGTATCACAGGCGGACGCGCCACGAGGAGCGTGCCGGAAAATTCTAAAATCTATGATACTTCAAAACTTCATCGGAGGGGTGTGGACCGCCTCCAGCGCCACCAACACCACGCCTGTTCACAATCCCTCCACCGGGGAGGTCATTGCGCAGACTCCCCTGTCCTCTGACGCGGATGTTGATGCTGCTGTTGCGGCGGCCAAAAAAGCCTTTGCCCACTGGGGTCAGACGCCAGCTCCCAAACGAGCAACCGTGATGTTCCGCTACCGCGATCTGCTGGAGAAGGAATTTGAGGCACTGGCCAGCCTTGTGACCCGTGAAAATGGAAAGACTCTTGACGAGGCCCGCGGCGATGTGCGGCGTGGGATCGAAGTGGTTGAATTTGCCTGCGGCATCGCCCACTTGGTGAAGGGCGAAAGCCTCCCGCAAGTTGCGGAGCAAATCGATGCTGTCACGATGCGCGAACCGCTCGGCGTGTGTGCAGGCATCACACCCTACAATTTCCCCGCCATGGTCCCGATGTGGATGTACCCCGTAGCTATCGCCTGCGGCAACACTTTCATCCTAAAACCAAGCGAAAAAGTGCCGCTGACGGCCATACGCCTTGCCGAGCTTTTTGCTGAAGCCGGGCTACCAGATGGGGTGTTCAATATTGTTCACGGCGGCAGGGATGTGGTGGATGCGCTCTGCATTCATCGCGGCATTTCTGCAATCAGTTTTGTGGGTTCTTCGGCCATCGCCGCACACGTTTACGCTCTCGGCTGTAAAAACGGAAAACGCGTACAGGCCGCGGGCGGTGCTAAAAATGTCCTGCTCGTGATGCCGGATGCAGACCCTGACCCCACGCTTCGAGCGATTCTGGGCTCGTCCTTTGGTTGTGCCGGGCAGCGGTGCCTGGCGGGTTCGCTGCTCATGGGTGTTGGCAAGGCAACAGCAAACGAATGGCGCGAGCGCGTGACCTCAGCCCTTGAGGCCTTCCAAGTCGGGGACACCAGCGCAGATGCGTCCGCAGATATGGGACCGGTGATCGACGCCGCCGCACAAAAGCGCGTTCAAAATTATCTGGCAAACGCCTCGGCCGAGGGCGCGGATGTCGCCTTTGATGCCTCAGCCCGTGCGCCTCAAACCGGCTTCTTTGCCGGCCCGGCTTTGGTTGATGACGTGAAACCGGGCATGAGGCTTTTTGAAGAAGAGATTTTTGGTCCGGTGCTCTCGCTGGTGCGGCCTCAAACGCTCACGGAGGCCATTGCGATGATGAATAATCTCTCGTTTGGGAACGGGGCCTCGATTTTTACCGGCAGTGGGGGGGCAGCCCGTCAGTTTGTCCGCGAGATCCAGGCCGGCATGCTTGGCGTGAATGTCGGAGTGCCTGCGCCCATGTCTCTCTTTAGTTTCTCAGGCTGGAATCACAGTTTTTTTGGTGACCTCCATGTGCAGGGCATTGAGGGTATCATGTTCTATACGCGGCAGAAATGTGTGCTGTCGCGCTGGGACAAGAGCTATGTCCGGGCGATGGGCTGGTAGAACTGATTTCAACAGGAGTCAGGAATCCCACCCACCGGCCACTCGCCACACGGGAATCAATTCACCACGGTCACCGGGGTGCCCAAGGCGACGGACTCATAAAAGATCTTAGCCATTTTTTCGGGGAGGCGAATGCAGCCATGTGAGTCCGGCACGCCGGGAAGGAATCCCATATGCATGCCGACACCGCCGTTGGTGAGTCTCATCCAGAAGGGCATCGGTGCTCCCTCAAAGTGGGTGCCCGGAGGCATGGGGTCCGTTTTGACTGAGACACCTTTCACGACCGGCGTGCCGGCAGCGTCCACGTAGCTGCCATACAAATTGGATTCGTGGTGCGGTTTCTTCTGAATGATTTTGTAATTTCCGGCCGGGGTGTCATGCCCATCCTTACCGCTGGAAATCGCAGAGACACCCACCAACTTGCCGCCCTTGTAAAAGGAGGCCGTCTGACGCGGGATGTTCACAACAATCGAGGCGGGCCCGCTCACGCCGTCGCCATCCCAGTAGGACTTGCTTTCGGCAATTCTGCCTTCCGAAGTGGAGGTGGATAGCATCGAACTATCCGTTCCGAGATATCCTGCGGATGAACTGGTAAGCCGGCGATCATAGTCCGCACAGCCGCCCAGGACGAGAAGAGCGACAAACGCGGCAGGTCGAAGATATGTTTTCATGCAACGTAAAGAAGGCCAGAGAAGGTCAATCGTCAAGCGACATGAGCGCAGGCATTGCAATATCTCATGACCTTCTGCTATGGGTGAGCTCGATTATGCCAACCTACGAATACGAGTGTGCCAAATGCAAAAAGACTTTTGATGTCTTTCAGTCCATGAAGGATGATCCCTTCACGACATGCCGAAAAGATGTCTGCCGCATGAAAACCTGGGGCAAGGGCAAGGTGAAGCGGCTTTTGGGAACCGGCGCAGGTCTGATCTTTAAGGGAAGCGGATTTTACATCACTGACTACCGCAGTGAAGGATACAAACAATCCGCCAAAAAAGACTCCGATGCTGGAAAATCGGAATCTTCACCCAAACCAGCGGCCGACTCTTCCAAGCCCGCTGCCAAATCCGAAAAATCAACCAAGCCCAAAAAGGACTAAAGGTTATGAGCAAATGCACATCATGCGGTTTTGAAAATGATTCCACGCGGGTGTTTTGCCAAAACTGTGGCGAGCGACTTGAGCGCGAGGAGGGGTCCCCCGCCCCGGCACCCGTTCAGCCGCACCGCTACTCCGATCCGTCTTCAAAACCAGCACCAAGGCAGGGGGGCCTGCTTTTGCTGGTCGGAGGGCTTTTCAAGGATCTCGTCCGCCTGGCAGTGCTGGCAGCGATTGCCGCCTGCTTGGTTCAGATGATCAGGACCCCGGATGATGTTCCACCTGTCATTGTACCCCGAGCTCCTTCTGCCTCCATGCTGGCGGCGGACATTCAAACGGCGGTGGAGAGTCCCTACCCCCGTTCGTTGGATATCTCGGAAGAAGCCGCCAATAATTTCCTGGCAGCCAGAGTTGAAGGAGCCGCCGAGGGCAGCTCAACCTGGCGTGCAACGTTCACCCGTGCCTATGTCGTGATTGGGACAGGAGAATTCTCTCTCGGCATCGAGCAAAAGCTCAAAAATTATCCGCTGTATCTGCAACTGCGGTTGGAGCCTCGCTCCAGTGCCGAGGGAGCCACCTTGGAGCCGGTTGGCGGCTCCATCGGCCGGTTGGCCTTGCCGCGATTTTTGATTCCCTACTTTGTCAAACCGTTTGAACCCGTGCTGACCACCATTGCCGGACAACTTCGATGGTTCGAGACGGCGGATAAATTCACTTTTGCTCCTGAAGTGGCAACGGTTGAATGGCCGGCGAATTCCTCTCTAAAGACTCCGTGACAAGGACCAGGTGGCGAACTGCTGGCGCCTGCATCCCCAAACGATGCCGCCCTCCAACGGATGGCGTCCCGTCAACACTCCCCCTGACTCTGCCCCTTGGCAATGGCCTGAGATCTCTCGCTGGGAGTCTTCCTCTTAAATTCTTGTTGCTTGGATTGACTTTCTTCCAAGCCCCATCGCTCCATGGCCAGAATCCTTCGCCCACTCCCTTGGAACGAACATTCAGCACGTCCCAGCAATTTGTCATTTACGGCTCCACAAGAACCAAACGCACCGAGATTGCACGCAAGGCCGACACTTTGGCCGCATCTTTTGTTTCAGCAACTGGATTGCCGCCGGAATGGAAATGGCCCATAGTTTTGAACCTCAACACCAAGCCAGTGCGTGGATCTGATCGTCCGCGGACCTCACTTTTTTTGGGCGATGAAGACACCATTAAAATTCAAGTGGATGTGCCCACCTCCTCCGTCCGCTCAGAGACAGATTTGGAATTGGAAATCCTGCGGTCCCTGGCCCTTGAGTTTGCCTATCGTGAAGTAAAACCAAAGGCCAGCAAACACTACACGCTGCCTCCCGAGTGGTTGGTCGAGGGGATCTGGCAAAAAGCTTCCGCCGAGACACACGGATTATCCGCAGCCCTCTTTGAGCAACTCGTGCAAAGTGGCCCCCCTCCAAAAATTGATGCGTTTCTCAAACAGCGCCCGCAAACCATGGATCCCACCTCACGCGCCATTTATCGGGCACAATCGATGACTCTCCTAAGCGCCCTCCTTGCCACGAAGGATGGCAAAGAAGGACTTGCCACGTATCTGACTGGTCTGCACGCCGTACGTCCTGAGGACCCTCAGCCGCTCCTTGCCGCTTTCCCGGAACTTGAAAAAGATCCCACAAATCTTGTGAAACTCTGGACACTTGCCATTGCCAGAGCCTCAGCCACTGACCAACTTGAAGCCCTGTCTGTCGTGGACACCGAGAAACAGCTCACGTTGGTCATGGAAGATCTCCGGCCCGCCGCCGACCCCAAAAAGCCAGAGCTGGAAAAACTGTCCGGACCACTCGCCATGCCTGTGCTCGCCAAGGACAAAAATGGCCGTTTTCTGCTCGCACGAAAAGCCGATGAACTCCTCAGGTTGGAGGGCAAGGCCCATCCGGTTTACCGTCCCGTCGTCGAGGAGTACCGTCTCATCGCATCCGAACTGGCCACCAAACCCAGGCGGGATGCCGAGAAGCGCCTCCTGGCGGTGGGTGAACTCCGTGCAGCCCTCTATGCACGGTGCGAGGCAATGTCGGACTACGTCAACTGGTTTGAGGCCACGCAGTTGGATACTCCCAGTGAAGCTTTTCCCGAAAACATTGGAAAATCTCCTGAAAAATCTGTGATGCCACGCAGTGATGCGATTTCCCTGGCGGTTGACTCCGCAGAGAAGACCACCAGGAGATGAAACGAATCCCGGCATTTCTTCTGGTCGTCCTGATATCCGCGGGCTGTGCAGGTCAGAAAGCCTCGGAAAGCACTCCGACCTCCCGGCCAACCAAGGGTTTTGTGGCATCGTCAGATCTTATCTGGCTAAGCGAGATGCTCTCCCAACGATTAACAATTTCCCAGTCCATCGCATGGAGCCGCTTCTCGGCAGGTCAGGATTGGCCGGATCCCGAAGAGGCTGCCGGCGACCTGGCCGTGCTTGTCGAGCAATGTCGCCGCCTCGGTCTGCCCCCCTCCGAAGCAAAAACGTTTTTTGGAATCCAACAACAAGCCGCAGCGGAACAGGAGATCAGGCTGTACCGCCAATGGAACAAGAAATCCGATCTTCCCAACACATCCCCGCTTTCAATTGACGGCACCCTCCGCCCTCAGTTGGAAGCCGTGGACCTGCAAATCATCGCAACCCTCGTTCGACTTAAAGGGTTCCCGCGAGGCAAGGAATTAAGAAACTTTTTCGAAAAACAGTTGGAAAAGCGGGGATTCAAACCAAGTGTCATCCACACGGCCGTCTCCGCCTTTGCGCCACAACGAAACCAGCGGTAATCCCAAAGGGACCACTGCGACCAGCCCACATTGATTCAAGAAACTGGCCTTTGGGCCGATTTTTAAAATTCGAGGGGATAGGGAACACGGCAAGAGACTGCTACAATGTCTCAGGCTCCACCACGCTTGCGTTCGTTGTAGCCGACCCACTCTGCTGGGGCGCAATCGCGGCTCTGCCGCCTCTTCCTTCTGCTTTTGCACTTATCGGAGATGCGCCCCCGCCCTGCTATCCAGCAATAATCTCCTTGCTCAAAAGCCATTCCCGCATCACTGTATTAATGTCATGAACTCCCGCAGACACGCATTCACACTCATCGAACTTCTTGTGGTGATCGCCATCATTGGCATCCTCGCTGGCCTCCTGTTTCCGGCCGTTAACGGTGCAATCGACTCCGCTCGCCGCGCCCAAGCCAAAAATGATGTCGTGCAAATCGCCACCGCCATCACCGCCTACGAAACAGAGTACGGAAAATTGCCTGGCTCCGGCACCACCGATACCACACAAAATGTTGATACTGATCTCATAAACACTCTCTCCGGAATCACCACCAACAACAACCCAAGAAAAATCGTCTTTATCGAAGTTCAGGAAAGAAAGCCTGACATTGTTGGCAAGGGCGGAAAAAGTGGCACCAATGCCAGCGGGTTTGTTGATCCATGGGGCGGACAATACGTTGTCCGTTTGGACCTTGGCTATGACAACTCCCTGTCCTCTGTGGGAGCCGCTCCGGGCCCTCAACCATCCACCCTGCGCAAAAAAGTTGCCGTTTGGAACCTCCCCCAAGGGAAGGACGACGGTCAGAAAAAACGCCGCGCCGTTGCCTCTTGGGAATAACCCCTTCGCGGGTGTAGTTCAATGGTAGAACGGTAGCTTCCCAAGCTACATACGAGGGTTCGATTCCCTTCACCCGCTCCACCTTCGCTCGTTCCGAGCTTCCGCCTACGCTCGTTCCGAGCTACGGCGAGACAAGACGGTGGACACGTCCACACAGACAGGCGCTGCGCGTGTAGGATTTAGGAATACAAGAAGCGAAGGTGGCCCTCCATAGCCTCCTGGCGACGGAGGGCGGTTTGAAATTTTTTACACGTACATCCTGCAATCAGAAAAGACGCCTGCAAAATTTTATGTGGGCTCGACCTCCGACCTACGACAGAGGCTCACCGACCACAATGAGGGCAAGCAGAGGTTCACCCGAGAGAACAAACCTTTGAAGAAGGCGAATCTTTCAGCTACAATTGATGCCTCATCATGAAACTTGATCAGCCGGATTCCCGCGGTCTTTTCCCCCTCGTTCGGATTCTTCCCATGGTGGGCAACCCCGTGGAGGAAAATCCCATTGACCTTCTTTTCAATCGTTTCTTCGATCAGGAGGGAGCCCCCTATCGTCTGATCAAATTCCGTGTTGAGAGCGCGGAGGATCTCGGGACTTGCGTGGAGGGCGCTCGCAAGATGGGTTTTGCCGGGATGGCCTTCACCGTGCCCTATAAAATGGCCGCCATCCCACATTGCGACGAAATCGCTGAATCGAGCCGAGGAATCGGCGCGATCAATTTCATCACCTTTGAAGGTCCGGAACGACGCGCTGTCGGTAAAAATACCGACGGACTCGCCATCTGTAGCGCCATTCGACAGAAAATGACGATCGAAGGCAGGAACTTCCTCATCCTCGGGGCCGGCGGAGCCGCGCGAGGGATCGGCGCGGAGATCGCACGTCAGGGTGCCGCATCGATCACCATCGCCGCGCGCAATCCCGCCCAAGGCCGCTCAGTCGCCGAGGCATTGCGGGGCTTCGGCACACCCACATTCACCTCGGATTTTCTGCCTTGGAACGGCCCCCTCCCCCTCCCGGATGGCACGGAGATCGTCCTCAACGCAACCCCCATCGGTGACTACCCTGAGGAGAGGGAACTCGATCTGGATTGGAGTTCGCTGGCAAAGGCAACGATGGCCGTTGACGTCATCACCGGTCCCCGCAACACCCGCTTTCTGCTCAAAGCCCACTCCATGAATCTCCTCACCGTGGATGGAGTCGATATGTTGGTGGACATCGTCCATGTCGGTCTCGCCGGACTCGGTGTCACCGTTCCACGGGAAGAGATTGCTGCCTACGCGCTGAAGCTCTCAGGCCCGCCGATTTGCTGACAAACAGCAGCGTCGGCGTATCCGTGGAAAAACGCCCCCATCCGAAGAGAGGCTCCGCTCCGCCTCGCGGGGTCCAGACCCGCCTCGTCGATATCGATGGCCGCCGGTCTGCGCTCACAGGGACACATGGTCACCGGGGGGATTTGAATGTCGATTCGCCCTGGGAGATATCATCGCCGTTGACCCGTCAGGATCGCCGAAGGCGAAAGGGCTTCAGCCACGCTAATGCGACTCGCTCACATGAGGTTTTGGCGCCTTCAACTTCGAGTTGTCAATCCCCTTGATCTGCCGGGAGAGCATGACGCTGTTGGTGACGAGTTCTTTGAGGGTGCGCTTCAGGTAGCGACTCTTTTTGAACTGAGCGACATTGTTCTCCATGTCTTCCGCAATCCAACCGCGACTCCAGCCGACAAAGTTGAACGGTGGGAAGGTGAAGCCGAGGTCGGTGAAAAATGTGCTCAATTGCCCGACCACGGCCTGGATGTTGTCCTGCCCTCCGGTGACAATAAACGAGGCAACCTTCGACTGGATCAGCACCCGATCGTTGAGGGTGATTTGGTTCTGCACACAGTTGAGTCGCTCAGCCATCTTGTAGTAGAGCGACGAGGCATTGCCCCAGCGAATGGGCGTTGCCAGGACCACCACATCGGCC
>JBGTAR010000026.1:0-6374 GCA_041749815.1 Terrimicrobiaceae bacterium | reverse complement strand
CGGTGGAGGCATCGTAGTTGGCAATCGTGCCGCCCGTCCACCCAATGCGACGAACCGAGCCAGCCGCAAATGCTCCGGCACCCGCTTGAATGGTTCCCGCTTGAAGCGTGCCACCTGCCAGGTTGTAGCTGGACTGGAAGTTGGCCGTTGCCCCAGCTGCAGCATCCTGACCGAAGATGAGATTCTGCACCGTCACCGTTCCGCCGCCTTGATTCAAGGTGCTCGTCAGGGTCGGAGCACCGGCGTTGAGCTTGCTGCCGAGGATGATCGTTGTGGCATCCAGGGTTCCATCCGGCATCGTGAGGGTGCTTGTTGCCGCATTGTTCGAACTTGCAATGTGGGTATTCACCGTCAAGGTGGTTACCCTCGCATCCAACGACCCGCCGGTCAGATCCAAGACTCCGGCACCAGAGCGAACGCCTGAACTTGTGGAACCGAGGTTGATGGCATCCACGCGACTGATGCCGCCCGTGAGGCCGCGAAGGGTGAGAGTTGGCGTGGTCAATCCCGATTGGAAATTGATCAGACCTGAACCATTGAAACCGCCCACATTAAGATTAGTGACATTAAAATTGTTGGCTGTTCCCAACCCCAGACGGCCCTCATGAGCGGTTCCCTGGCTTCCTCCGCTCGCTCCGCCAATTGCCATATTCAAGGCCGTGATGTTGTTTGTGCCAGCTTTTGCAAGGTTGACGGTATTGTTCGAGGTGGTTGCGTTGGTAGCTGGCCGTACCACAAAATCCTTCGTTGGCTGGTTGTAGGTAAAATTCGTGAGGCCGGACATATCCAGAACCGTGGCGTCAGCACCGTTCACGGTGAAGTTCGCGTTGTTCGTGACGGTCAAGCTTCCACCCGCCCCCGTGATCGTGTTGGTCACACCACTGAAAACGGTCACGGCCGCCACCGATTGGGTGGTGTTGGTGAGGTCGAGCGTGCTTGCACCATTAAAAACAACGGTCGTGCCGGTCGGGAGCCTGTTGTTTCCCCCGGAGAGACGCAGGATTCCACCATCAAGCCGAGTGACGCCTGCGTAGGTGTTTGCTGCGCTCAAGGTGACAGTGCCAGAGTCGTTTTTCCGGAAATTGGCAGTGCCGGAAATGATCCCGGCTATTTCCATGTTGGCGCCTAACTTGTTCTTCACCCAGAAATCGCCCGTGCCTGTCGTGGTGATCGTTCGGGCGGAGTTCAAGGTGAATACTCCCGCGGAGGCATCATTATAGAAACCCACGGGCTGGGCATCGGTGGCAACGGTGATGACATTGGCAGCATCGCCCAGATTGGCATCGCTGTTGATGACCGTAAAACTGCCGCCGCCTGCGGGCAGCGCAGTGAGGCGGATGGTTCCCGTAAAAATGTTCGTCGTTCCGGAGATGTCGAGGTAGCCGCTTCCCTGACGCTCAAAACCGTTGGTTCCATCAAGGACGCTGAAGATTTTCAGACGATTGACCAAGGATTCACCGAACGCGTTGTTGGTGCCCGTGCTGATGATCGGCGCATTGAGGCCGTTATTAAGAATCAGCGTGCCGCCAGAGATCGTGAGACCTCCCCCGGCGACGGTGTCGGTTGCCAGAATTGAACCCGCCGTGAAACTCCCGTCCACGTTGATGATCTGCCCTGACCAGTCTTGGTTGAATGTGGCGGATTCCGAGGCCCCATTGACTACGCCACCTGTCCATGGTCCCGTGGACCAATCTCCGGAGGCTGGATTGGTCCAAATGCCACTGGCGGCACTTGCTTGATGAGGAAGGGCGCTGGCACCAATGACAGCGAGTGCAGTCATGATGCGGCGAAGTTGGGGGTTGGGGGTTGTTTTCATGGATATTTGTTTTTGGGGTGAAATGGGTGGGGAGTGTCTACTGGGAGGTGTGCGCAATGTCCTTACTTGAATGAATTTTTAATTATCGAGGATGTAAAAAAGAAGCTTTTAATGCTTATATCGTAAAGTTGGGCCTCAGCATCACGGAGATGGAGGCAAGACGCTTTCGAGTGTGGTCCCGATGCGGATTTCATCGAATTCGGAGGAGAAGGTGCCTTTTTCGTCAGCCAGGGCAGTTCCGAGATTGATAAAATCGCCTTCGAGCAGGCGTCCCCAGTTGCCCTTATCCACAATGATCCGTGCGGTGTGGAATTGGTCCAGACCATCCTCGCTTGGCCCGCCTGATTCCGATCGAAGTTTTGCAAAGTCGTCTTCAGAGAGAATCCACATGGTGGTGACTTGGTTACTGGGGGGCGGCCCTCCCTCCCAGGAGTTAAAGATTTTCCAGACGACGAGATAGGTGACATCGGGCTGGAGGGGAGCCTCATCACGGCCCATGGAGAGGCTGCCTTCGGAAGCCGTACGACGGACCTTGAGGCCTTGCGTAACAGTTGATTCGCGGCTGAACGAGTCGGGGGAGAAGGTGACCAGCATGGGCAGGTCATTATCTGCCAGTCGGTGGGGGATTGGCGCTTCTTCACCGATGGGAGATTGTTCGCCTGCCTCAATGCCAAGGAATGCAAGGTAGGGGCCGTTGGATTGGGTGTTTCGAAACAGGAAGCTCCCGTAGATGGAACCGCCCTCGGAGACACCGTCGGCAACCTCGCGGAAAAAGTTGATGCCCTGCTGGTCGGCGGGACCTGTCACTGAAATCCGAATATTTCCGCCCTGCGTCGCCAGGCCGGGAAAGGTCAGCCCCTCAGTGGCATAAAAAACCCGGTGATTGCCCATTCCCGTGGCATCCCACGTGCTGTCCGCCGCAAAACCTTTGCTGGTGGCTCCGGCCATTCCGAGGGCATCGTCGGATGTGTCTGCTCGATCGAACGACTCCGAGACTAGAAGTTCGGCGTGGAGGACAGGCAGAGTGAGCAAAAAAAACAATGAAGCGAACCTCAAATGCCGGAGGCCCTGCGTGGGAAGGAAGGATGGGATCATGGGGAAAAGCTAGAAGTTGGTAAACCGAGGGATTTGAACTTAATGTAATTTAGGTGCGCCGAAAATGAGCGCAATCCCAACTTGATTTTATAGTAAAGTCCTTGCCGTGGAATGAGAGATTGAATCTTTGCATTGTTCACAGGGTTGGGGGCTCTGGACTTTCGCGATTTTACGAAATAGTGGCTTGTTCGTTGGATGAGCCGGCATAAAAGCGTAGAGTCTTGGATCCTCCTTATGGATAGTTTCCTCATGCCCAAGTTCTCCCTATTCTTTTTTCTATTTGCCCTGAGTTTTGGGTGCGCCCTTACCATCCATGCGGAAACCGGCTCATGGCCCCCGGTTGAGTCTGCGGATTTTTCAAAGATTCAGCCCGGGATGTTTACCGATGAGGAACTCGAGGTGCCGGAGAAGTTGTATCATTTCGCACAAGTGGCGAATGCGGTGGTGGAAACTGGGGAGAACCGTGGGTTTCTGGATCTGGCAGTGAACCGGGACCCCCAGGATAACAAACCCTACAATGCCCGCATCATGGAGATGCAAGTGGTGCTGGCATATTTCTATACGGCGGATCGCCCATGGAATCCGTATCATGGAGATCCGGCGGTGCGGGTCCGGTTGGAAGCGATGTTGGACCGCTGGACAAGGATGCAGAATCCCGAGGGACTCTTTGCGGAATACGGAGAAGACAATTTTTCCCTGGCACCCACGGGATTTGGCGCATTGGCGGCGGCGCGGACGCTTGATCTTTTGAAAAACAATGGGCAGCCTTTTGATGAGGAATTGATCGAGCGGGCGAGGCAAACTCTGCGGAAGTCCCTCGTGGCAATGTTTACCAACCCGAAGCTCTTGACCGCTGCGAAGCAATATAGCAATCAGCACAGTGGATCCTATTACGCTGCGGCGTCCTATCTGGCGAATTGGCCCGATTCCGAGCTGCATGGTCTCCTTGTGACTGCGGTTGCCAACGCGATTGAAAGCGATCAGAGCCCGGCGGGATTTTTTTACGAGCGGGGCGGACCGGATTTTGGATACTCCGGGGTGCACGATCAAAATATTCGAATTGCCTGGCCGATGGCGAGGACCGACGGCGAGATTGAACCACTGCTTTTAAAGTCCGATGCACTCTGGAACGAGTGGCTTTCCTACAACTACGCCCCCATTCCCAATACGCCGGATTACATTGTGAATGCCGGCATCCAGACACGCACCACGATGGCGAGAGGGACTCCCAAGACCCGTGTCCTGGCGGAGTTCGTTCCAACCTCAAGGGCTTTTGCCATGACCGATGAGGAATATCAGCAGGCTTCCCAAGAGACGCGACGGACCCTGGCCGAGGCATGGGGCCACTGGCCGCCGCTGAAGATTCCCAACGCCTACAGTTACCGTCCGGTTTTTGTTCACATGGCAGCCGGGGATAAGAATCCTTGGCATCCCACCAAAGCGATGAGGGATGCGGTCCGGGCTTCCCTGCCCATGATGGGAGAGAAGAATTTGAACCATCAGCGCGCCGATAGCTTTCCTTATGTTTATACCTATATCAAGCGTCCGACGTATTATGCGGCCTTCAATTCCGGTCGGATCAAGCCCACCCTGGGGGAACACCGGCAGGCCTACGGACTCGGCCTCCTGTGGAATCCAGAATTCGGGCCGGCTCTGCAAGCGGTGGCCGAGACGCCCTGGTTCTGGGGGACCCGGCTGGCGGGGGAGGATCGACCAGTGGAAGGCCAGGATCTTTTTGCCAAGTTTGCAGTTGGCGACCAACCGATCCCGACCGTGAGTGCACCGCAGGATCTCCCCCAGGGCGATGTGATGGCCACCTACGCACTCGCAGGTGGTGGCGAAAAAACGCTGAGCTTTGAAGAGGATCTGATCTCAGTCACCATCAAGCACTCGGGCACCTTTCAAGAGGTTTTTCCGCTGATCCACCAAGCCGGCGCTGAAATCAATCAGACGCCTGAGGCTCTCGAAATTTCGCAAAACGGGACCACGTTTACGGTTCGCCTGGAGACTCCGGGCAGTTCGTGGAATCTGGAACCCGGCCCGGTCGAGGATGGGGACCTCCAGCGGAGCAAATTGACGATCCAAACGAAAGATCAACTCACCTACACCCTGTCCTTTTCACCCACCAGGCCCTAGACCGGGCTTTACTATAAAGTTGCTCGTCCCTTTGAAACCCACTCATCAGAGTGAATGGTGAATTATCGTGCCCTCCTGCGTTCAAAAACTGAAGAATATTTCTGCCCTGATCCTTCTGGGGTTGATGTCGTTGGGCGGGCTGCAGGCTCAAGCTCCGCAAGTGGTGACGCGTCCAATGGGCATCTGGTGGGGAGGGTATCGCGGGAGCGAACAGTTGGTGGATGGGGGAGCCTCGCAGTGGTCATTCGTTCAACAGCACATGGACGGCTTCATTCTGCACGGTGCGTATTGGAATTACGCGACAAACAACTTCGGGGCACCGTCGCCGGATGTTGTTGGCCCGAAGCTTGCCACCTTGCTTGCCACCGGGGACAAGCCGGTGCTTTTGGAGCACCTGCTGGCCGGTGAGTATCCGGACATCGACTCGGCCTTTGGGAGCGCCTTCGCCGGCAACGTTTCCGACACCGCTGGTTTTGGCAGTGCGATCTCGAATATCAAACGGTTGCAGAATTACGGATTTCCCCGCCCCGACGTGGCCTCAGATTTTATCGTTGAAACCTGGAGACAGGCCGTGCGGGTGAACCCGCAGTGGACCTCGAAGGAATTTTTCACGGCCCTCACCGGGTCGTGGGACACCTATGATGGCACCCAGTTTGATCCCACTCCGGGTTCTCAGGACCGGCTGCGTTACGGGTGGTTCCGCCAGTGGGTTGAACGATTGGCCACGGCCTTTCCGGGCATCAACGTCACCACGACCAATTCGCCGGTTTATTTTAACTGGGAGGAGGGTGGTGTGAACCGCAGGGAACTGGGGCCAAACTTTAATGCGTTTCACACGTGGCTGAAACTTGAGCGGCGGGGCGATGTGGTGACGGCCATGTATTCGGGTGATGGAAGTGGCTGGACGGCGCTTGGCAGCACGACCATTCCTCTGGGGGCAACGCCGCGGGCCGGCCTGTTTCTCTCGTCCACGAATGCAAACCGCCCGGCCCTCGGACGCTTCACCAACCTTCAGACACTCCCGTTTTTTACGGCGGACATTGGCAAAGTTGGTCGGGGAGGCGAGTTCCTATCGAGCGGAACCATTACGACATTGGCAGCCAGCGGAAATGATTTCCTTCACCCTGGCAGCAACACGTCCGATGCCCTGTCGATGGCTTATAAAGAACATAGCGGTGACGGGGTGTTCACCGTGCGTCTTGATTCGCTGGTTGGTTCCAATGCCGGGCGCACCAATCCTGCGGGAGAGACGCCCACGGCTGGCTTGTCCCTTCGGGAGTCAAACGCTCCCAATGCCCGGCAGGTTTCGCTCCTTGCGAATCTGGCC
>JBGTAR010000025.1:0-6753 GCA_041749815.1 Terrimicrobiaceae bacterium | reverse complement strand
GCAGTGTCAGTCCGCAGAGGAAGCCCAGGGAAATCCACGGTGGAAGGAGATCTTTGTCGCAGATATTGATCTCGATATTTCCCAAAATTTTAATCACGGGGAGGTTGTGCTGCACCGTCAGGTGCCTCAGGACAAACAGGCGCCATGGCAACGCGTGATTCTTTATGATGGAGACAGCGGCCTTCTTCCCATCGCACAAAGCCCCAAGCCGTCTGACTCTTTCTATCCCGATATCCCCGGAGATTTCCTGGTCTCGCCATCACAAATCGCTGCGGTCGATGGTGAAAACCTGAGTTCTTTGACGGATGAAAAGAATTTGACCGGCAAAACTGCTGATTCTTATGACGGGATGTTTGTGGGATTACATGGGGGCAACAACCACGTGTATTTCGCTGCGGTTCAAAAATATGATCCTGCAAATCATCAACTGTTCTTTGCGCCCTTCAAAGCGAAGACCTATCCGGAAACCCGGTTTGCTTTCTACAACTCGGTCCGATTAATCGAGCTGCCCGGGGAGTGGGCCATTGTTCCAACAGATGCGGGTAAGACCCGGGTGTATCTCTTGCCAGAGCGGCTGGAGAATGGGCGGCCAGTCAACATCGGCTTTCCTGTTTTTGAAACCGGGATTGCCATCGATGCCGGTGCATCCCACCTTCGCATTCAAGGGTTCCTGATTCAGCGTTTTGCGGGTGGTGCCGGCGGCGTGTCGGTGACCCGCAACGAGCCAAGAGCCAACCATATTGGAATTGCAAATAACGAGATCCGATTTGTCAGTGGCCATGCTGGCATTGGGTTGAATTTCTGCGACGACGTCACTGTTGAGAATTGCTACATCCATCATTGTCCCGCTTGGACAACTGGGATCTTCCTCAGCCGGGTCAATGATTACTCCGTGAAAAATTGTCGCCTCGACAAAAACTCTGGAAGTGGAATCCGACACTATGAATCCAAACGCGGCAAGATTCAGGACAATGCCATTATCAATCACTACGGCATGCATTCCAGCACCATCAATGTATATGAAGGCTGCGAGGACATTGTCATCGAGCGCAACTACATGCATAACGTGATCGCAATCAACCGAAACGCGGAAAACATCGTTCTGCGCCAAAACGTGGTGGATAGCCAGGGCAAGGCCGCCGTGAATGTCGCCATGTGGAACTCAGGCACCACGGGGGGCAAAGCCATCAATAATATCCTGATTGAAAATAACACCCTCATCAATGCCTCCCAGAGCGCGAACCATGCGTCCTCGGTCTTTGCCCAGGGTGGAAAAAATGTGAGCCCTCCTGAGGGAATTGTCATAAAAAACAATGTTCTCGATCGGTTGAGGCCTCCTTTGAATGCCACCATCGAAAACAATATTTTTATGCGGGAGACTGATCCCAGCCTCCTCGGCACTGGCGGCGAGGTCGTGGCCGACCCCAAAAAATTGTTCCTTGATCCCGATAAGGGCGACTACCGCCGTCGTCCGGGAGGCCCGCTCATGGAAGCCGGCGCGGATATTCCCCCACCGGCAGCAACATGGGAAGGAAAGTAGCGCCCCCTGTGATCACGGACTCTTTCTTGCCACTGCTTCTGCTTCCACAAGCATCACAGCGAGGGCGGCCATTTTAATCGGCTTGTTCAAATAGCCGTTCATCCCCGCGTCAAGACAGCGCTGGCGGTCAAACGGGACAACATTTGCTGTGAGGGCGGAGATAAATGCGTGGGCGGTCAGGTGGGAGGCTTTCTCCAACGCACGGATTTGTTTGGTCGTTTCGATGCCATCCATTTCCGGCATTTGCAAATCCATGAGCACACAATTGGGGAGCTCTCGCCGATGAATTTTTAAGGCCTCAATGCCATTGTTCGCCGAGAGGGCATGATAGCCGAGACGGCTCAGGAGGTTGAGCATGAGCTTAAGATTCACCTTGTCATCCTCAACAACCAAAATTTGCAAGGGATGCTGACTGGAAAAACCCGCATCAAGCTTCTGCTCGCAAAGCTGGGCCTTGGGTAAAGCCGAGATATCGCCAACAGGCAGCGTGACAATAAATTCCGAACCCTCCTGAGGCGTACTCTGGACGGTGAGAGTTCCACCCATCAGCTCCGCAAGGCGGCGGGAGATGGACAGTCCCAGGCCCGAACCACCATGGCGTCGGGAGATGCTCGAATCCGCTTGGGCGAAGGGCTGAAAAATCCTTTCAATTTGGTCGGTTTTGATCCCAATGCCGGTATCTTTCACAAACAGCTCAACCATCCCAGCTTCCCGCGCCAGGCGAAGCCCCAGAGTCAAGGTCCCGTGCTCGGTGAATTTGATCGCATTACCCACGAGGTTGAGGAGGATTTGCTGCAAACGCCCGGAATCCCCCTCCATGCGCTCGGGAGCGTTTTTACAAATCTCAATCTCGAGCGACAGTCCCTTGTCCCTCACCTGCTGGACAAGCAAGGTGCGAACGTCAGCAATGATCTCCTTTGGCGAATATTGGGTTTTCTCAATTTGCACATTGCCTGCTTCAAGGCGGCTGAAATCAAGGACATCATTCAGGAGGCGCAGCAAAGCCTCACCACTGGACGAAATGGTCTGCACAAAATCCCGAGACTCCGTGGAAAGGTTGGGCGTCTTGGCCAGCAACTCGGAAAACCCGAGGATGCTATTGAGAGGTGTGCGAAGTTCATGGCTCATCACCGCGAGGAATTCGCCTTTGGCCCGGTCACCGGCGCGGGCTTTCTCGGCAAGCTCTTTTTCCTGTGCGAGGGCATCGGAGAGTTTTTGCTCGGCCTGTTTGCGGTTCGTGATGTCGATGACAAAGCAGACACCATCGTCCGGGTTATCCTCAAACATTGCAGCACCAATCAGGATGGGCACACGCGAGCCATCCTTGCGGAGGAATTCTTTCTCATACAATGAACAAATTCCTGATGCAGCGAGCTCGCGAAGGGCTTGACGGTCAAGATCAGCATATTCTGGCGGCGTGATTGCCAGCCAGTTGATCAGCCCGGCATCGAGATCATCGCGGGTGTAACCGATGACTTCCAGGAAAGCATCATTGGCCACGGTGAGTTCTCCATTTGTGCTCCAAAAAAAGACGCCTTGGGCATTCGAATCCACCAGTCGTCGCATCCGGGTTTCCACCTGTTTGCGCTCGCTGATATCGCGAAATGTCCAAGTTCTTCCATAATATTTTCCGTCCCTGCCAACCACGGGAAATGTGTACCGATCCAGGATCGTCCCGTTCTTAAGTTCAATTTCGTCATGACCACTCTCTTCAGGATGAGCGTAAAAATGCATGACCTTTTCAAGAAACTCCCCAGGATTCTTGGTCATGTCCTTAACCCAGAGGACTTGCTTTTCATCGATGGGATCCTCCGAAATATCCTGTGGAATTCCGAACAGGTCGACAGCCCGCTGGTTTTGGAGAGTCTTTCGGCCCCGCTGGTCCACGACGATCGTGGCATCGAGCGAGGAGTTCACCTGGGCTTCCAGAAAGGCGGTTTTCCTGAGCATGTCTTGTTGAACCCGTTTGCGCTCGGTGATGTCTTGAATCTGCGCGATGAAGTACAGCGGTAGCCCCTGCCCATCGCGAACGAGCGAGGCATTCAACAAGACTGGCACGGAATGTCCTCTGGCATGAATGTAGCGTTTCTCCAATTGGTAGGAGGAGATTTCGCCAGCGATTAACCTTTGCGCAGTATCCAGATCGGCGGGGAGATCTTCGGCGTGGGTGATGTCTTGATAAGTGCAGGCAAGGAACTCAGCGCTGGCATACCCAAGAATATCGCAAAGGGCCTGATTAACCTTGAGCCACCGGCCCTCAGGTGAGATCAGGGCAATGCCAATCGGCGCCTGTTCAAAAGCCGCGGCGAAGAGAGCCTCGCTCTGACGCAAAGCCTCCTCGCCCTGTTTGCGCTCTGTGATGTTATCGAAAACGGCAATAAAATGCTCCTTTTTGCTGCTGTAAACCGTGATGTAAAACCATCTCGCCATGGAAGGAACATGCATCTCAAATCTCTCCGTCTGTCCGGTCGAAGCCACCCGACTATAAACCTCCAAGAGTTCCGGACTGCTTTTCCAAATTTCAGGAACGAGTTCACTGACTTTTTTTCCTACAACATCCTTCAAACCGCTCAGGGATTCAAAAGCGCTGTTGACTTCAAGATAGATGATGTCAATCGCCCGCCCCTTTTCGTACAAGATCTGGCAGAACGCATAGCCCTCCACCATATTTTCAAAAAGGGTGTGGTAGCGCATTTCGCTTGCGGCAAGGGCCGCCTCCGCAAGCTTTCGCTGGGTGACATCCCGCTGAATGCCAATGAACCGCAAAGGCTCTCCCTCCTGTCCAGGGATCGGCGAGATCGAGAGATCGTTCCAAAAGGTTTCGCCGTCCTTGCGGTAGTTGAGAATTTCACCCTCGAATGCCTCCCCGGCATTCAAGGCCGCCCGGATTTTTAGTATTGTTGCCGGGTCAGAATTTGGTCCTTGGAGAAGTGAGCAATTACGACCCAAAATTTCACTCTCCGCATAATCAGTGAGTTGAGTGAAACCAGCGTTACCGTAAATGATCAGGCGATTTTCATCGGTGATCACCACACCCTGCGAGATTGAGTTCAGAGCAATTTCACGGAGCCGCAGGGCTTCCATGGCGGCTTTTTGCTGCTTTCGCAGCCGGCTTTCCTCCAAGGCGTGCTGAACGGCTGAGCCAAGCCGGGTGAGCCGGTCTTTCAGCAGGTAGTCCGTCGCGCCTTGCTTCATGGCCTGCACCGCGATGTCCTCTCCTATGGTGCCGGAAACAAGGATGAACGGGATCGTGAGCCCTCGCTCTTTTAGCAATTCCAGAGCCTGCATTCCATTGAATTGCGGCATTTGATAATCCGACAGAATCAGGTCAAAATCCTCGTTAAGATTCTTGAGGTATTCGGCCTCGGTATCCACCCTCAACCAGGCGGGATCAAATTCCGCACGGGTGAGCTCTCGGAGAATCAACTCGGTGTCGAGAGGATTATCCTCAACCAGAAGAATGTTCAAGGGTGACTTCATGTCTATCCTCCAGAGATGGGCGGATGATTGCGGAGCAACCAATAGAGCCCCAGTTCCTGCACGACCGTGGAGAACTGTTCGAAGTCCACCGGCTTGACGATAAAGCTGTTCACACCCAGCCCGTAACTCTTGATGATGTCGCTCTGCTCTTGGGAAGATGTGAGCACGACCACCGGGATCGTTTTTGTGCGTGGGTCACTTTTGACGCGGCGAAGGACTTCGAGTCCATTCACCTTGGGTAACTTGAGATCCAGCAGGATCAGCTTGATCCGGCTTATGGCGCTACGACCACTGTGAGGCCCCTCGCAAAACAGGAAATTTAGCGCCTCCTCGCCATCGCGGGCCACATGCATCCGCACAACCAAGTTGGCTTTTTTAAAAGCGCGCTGGGCCAATTCAAGATCCTGAGGGTTGTCCTCAACCATCAGAAGTTCCACATCATTGGTTTCTTTCATGCCGCCGCCTCTCCTCCCAGAGTGAAAAAAAATGTGGCACCCTGATCCACCGCCGCTTCAGCCCAGATGCAGCCACCATGCCGCTGGAGGATCCGCTGGCAAATGGCGAGGCCCACGCCCGTTCCTTCATACTCTTCCGCTCGGTGAAGCCGCTGAAAAACCCCAAAGAGTTTGTCGACGTATTTCATGTCGAATCCTGTGCCATTGTCGCGGATAAAAAACATCACATTGCCATCCTCCTGCCTGCTGCCGACCTCGATGGTGGCGAGCTCACGTTTGCGGGTGTATTTCAAGGCATTGTCAAGGAGGTTGATCCAAACCTGCTTCAACAACGCCGGGTCGCCATAGCTTGCCGGCAGATCGGCAATGTCAATCTTGACCTCCCGATCCACTCGCTGAGTGTTCAATCCTTCCCAAGCCGATCGCACGAGCTCTTCCGTGGAGAAGGTTCTTTTATTAATTAATTCACGCCCCACCCGCGATAACCTGAGCAGATCGTCAATCAGCGCTCCCATCTGCTGCGCACCGGCCCGGATCGTTTGCAGGAAACGCTGTCCATCCCCGGCCAATTGCGGCCCGTAATCTTCCAGTACCGCCTGAGAATAGCCATCGATGGCCCGCAGGGGAGCGCGCAAATCATGCGACACGGAATATGAGAATGCTTCCAATTCCTGATTGGCTGCTTGGAGCTGGCCGGTGCGCTCAATCACCCTTTGCTCCAGCGTGGTATTTAGGTCACGGACGGATTCTTCAGCCTTGCGACGGGCCGTCACATCGCGAATGTTGCATTGGATGACCTTCTCGCCTTCCACCAGATAAACATTGCTGACGAATTCGACATCAATTTTTTCTCCTTCGGCGGTTTCCAAAGGGAGATGTTCGTAACGCACATATTCTTTTGCCCGCAATTCCGAAAACTTTGCCTCATTGGCCAGCACATCTTTGAAGAACCCCAACTCCCAGATCGCCTTGCCCAAAAATTCTTCATGGGAAAAACCGAGCAATTCGACCAGGAAGGGATTCACGTCCACCACCATCCCCGTCTGGGCATCGAGAATTAAGATGCCATCTTTGGCCGTCTCGAAGAGACGCCGGTAACGTATCTCAGATTTTTTTAATGCAAGCCCGATCCGCTTCTCCTCGGTGATATCGCGGCGAATGTTCAGGACACATGATTCCTTGTTGAGGATCACCATGCGGGAGGAGAGCTTAAAAACCACCTCACGTCCGTCCCTCAGGCAGAACGTGGCATCATGGTTCAGGCACTCGCCATTGGCT
>JBGTAR010000024.1:0-18391 GCA_041749815.1 Terrimicrobiaceae bacterium | reverse complement strand
CTTCGTCCTATGCCGTCCTCGCCCGGGCCACCGCCATCGGGGACTTTGTCTGGCCCGCCACACAGATCGTCCCCATGTATGACGCCCGGTTCTTCGGGCGCTCGCCCTCAAGTCTCATCCACGTGCGCGCAAAGTGAGGGGCACTCCCGCTGAGGCGCCTTGCGCGAGTGCAGAGCCAGAAGGAAACTCCCGCAGAGGCGCGGAGACGCAGAGAGATGTACAGATTCACTTTTCGGATCTTATCTCTGCACCTCCGCTCCTCTGCGGGAGCCCAAGGTCTCGATAAGTCTCCTCAGGAGGAGGGTTACTCCTCAAGACCATTGACGCATCGGGTAATGCCATCTTTGAGGACGGCCTCGCCGAAATTTAGGAGATAACCAAGTTTGAGACCTGTCAGTCGGAGGTAAGTCTGAACCTGTTTTTTATGCGCCGGCGTCACTCGCTCGACAGATTTCAATTCGAGCAAAACTTTGGCCCCGACCACCAAGTCCGCCCGAAAACCCTCATCAAAGGTGATTCCTTTGTAACGGATGGCTATGGGGATCTGTCGTTCCACCACCAACCCAAATTCGGATAACTCACGGGCAAGGATCACCTCATAAACGATCTCGAGAAGCCCGGGGCCAAGCTCGCGGTGAACCCTGATGGCTGCTTCCAACACCTTCGTCCCGATTTCATTCTCGGTCATAGCTCCCCAGTCTCCGCGTCTCCGCGCCTCTGCGCGAGTCCAATTTTAGACTCATACAAAAAATATGCTATGGAAGAGCACTCCCGCTGTGGTGCCTTGCGCGATTGCAGAGTCAGACGGAAACTCCCGCAGAGGCGCGGAGGCGCGGAGGCGCAGAGAGCAGAGAGATGTACAGAATTCACTGTTCCGATCTTATATCTGCGCCTCCGCGCCTCTGCGGGATTAAAAAATATTTATGACTTCCATCAAAGCTGCGTGCCATCAATGAAGGGTTGCCCTGACAAATAGTTCCCGATGTTCTCGACCGTCACTCTGGCAATCTCGCTAAGGGCTTCGTGAGTCAGAAAGGCCTGATGCGAGGTGATCAAAACATTGGGGAAGGTCATCAGGCGGGCCAATTCATCGTCTTGAAGCACCTCTCCGGAAAGATCCTCAAAAAAGACACCTTCCTCTTCTTCATACACATCCAAGGCGACCCCTCCGACATGACCGCTCTTCAGCGCCTCGATGAGGGCCTTGGTATGAATCAATCGTCCCCGGCTCACATTCACAATGAACACACCGCGCTTCATCCGCGCCAGGCTCGCCTCGTTGATGAGGTGGGCTGACTCCGGCGTCAGAGGCGCGTGCAAAGAAATCACATCGCTCTCCTGGATCAGGGCATCGAGCTCCACATATTCGATCTGATTGGCCTTAGCCCATTCCTCATTGGGGTAGAGGTCATACGCGATAACACGCATTTTGAACCCCCGCAGAATCTCAGCCAGCAGACGCCCGGTTTTTCCAGTGCCCACAACTCCGGCGGTTCTGCCAACCAGATCAAAACCCACCAAACCTCCCAAAGAAAAATTGAACTCCCGCACCCGATTGTAGGCGCGGTGAATTTTTCGGTTAAGAGTCATCAGCAACGCCGCAGCATGTTCCGCCACGGCATGCGGCGAATAACTGGGAACCCGGGTGACAGAGATGCCAAGTTCTTTTGCTGCCTTGAGATCCACATTGTTGAAGCCAGCACAACGCAGGGCCAAATGACCCACTCCCAGCGCAGCCAGGCTTTCAAGCGTGATCCGATCGGCCTCATCATTCACAAAAATGCATGCCGCTTTGGCACCGGCTGCCACACTGGCGGTGTTTTGTTCGAGCCGGAAATCATAAAACCGCAAATCAAAACCCGAGTTGTGGGCGGCACCGCTGAGGTAATCGCGGTCATAGGGTTTTGCATCAAAAACGGCGATGACAGGTTTTGGATTGTCCATCCCAGAACTGAGCCATCAACCCGGCCCCAAAGGCAAGGTCAATACGCTTCCCCAACGTAGATCCGATGGGCGGCCCGTTTGGCCCGCTCGTGGGCTTTGGCCTCATACTCGGAGGCTGAGAAACCCGAAGATGACAATTGCGCCAGAAACGCAGGCTCTTTTTCCGCAGACCAAAACGCCACCCGACCGTAGGGGCGCAAGGCGTTGTGGATGAGCCCGAGGCCCTTCTTGCGATAAAGCCGCGAATTCTTTGCCTGCACAAATGACGTTGGGCCATTGTCCACATCAAGGAGGATCGCATCAAACTTCCCGGGAGAGGAACTGATCAGGTCAAACACATCACCGGTGAAAACTTTTACCCTGGGATCTTCCAAAACATTGCCATTCAGCTCGCGCAAAAACTGACGATTCCAATCCACCACTTCAGGGAGGAGTTCGGCCACATGGGCGGTCGCATTCGGGCCGGTCACGTCCAGGACCCGGCGGAGACTGAATCCAAGCCCCAACCCACCAATCAAAATATTGGGAGCCTCCAGTTTGTGACGGAAGGCACATGCCAGGTCGGCAAGCATGATCTCGGAGACCGTGGAGTTTGATCCCATGAGTTGACGCCCATTGAGCTTGAGAAAAAACTCCCCATCATGTTCATGCAGGGAGAATTTCGAGCCATCCGGAGTCCGTGTCTCGGCCAGGTTTCTGAAGGGAATCATTCCAAACCATCAAAAGCCCCATCCCACCCGCCCTGCAAGCTTATCCCGCAGAAATCAGTCAAATGACGAATACGAGGTGCTGGCTCCGTATCCCCCTCACGATCGAGGTCATCACAGAAAACATCGTCCAATCACTCCAACAGCTCACGAATGTTGTCGTAGGCGGCAGGGGAGTCCTTGGAGACCGGCAAGTTCTCAATAGAGCTCCGCACTGCTCTGCCCAAAGCTCCGTCGTAAGTGGATACAAAATCCCGGAATTGCTGCCCGGCCTCATCCCCCACACCATCACTCACGATCTTGAAAATCACCAAAGGCACAGCAGGACTTTCATGGTTTGAAGGATCGAAATCTTGGAAATTATATTAAAATATCAAAGGCAAGGCCTTCATTCATTTTTCAAGACCGCCAAATGTCGCCTACATCGTAGGTGTCCTTATCTTTCATGCTCTTTCCGACCGGCGTCTAACGCTATGAGTGGCGATCTGTTAGAGAGTCCAGTTTGTAACTTTATTGTCACATTAGCAATCCATAGAAAAAGCCATCTATGGACGCAAGTGGTTGCACGATTTTTGCGTTAAAATAAATGTGTTGCTCAATTCTTGCGGTCCCGCTACCACCACATCATTCGCCAATAATAGACCCTGACAACAGACCACCTTTCTGAAATTTAATCGCAAAGCTGCAATATGAAATCCCCTTCTATTTTGTTGAACTTCTTACTTTTGGCAATTTGTTCCCTGTTTCTTGTACAGACTAAGTCTATCGCGTTAAACTGGACACACGCTGATATCGGTCCGGTTGGGAGTGCGGGGGGATTTTCCTTGAATGCACCTACCAACACATACGTAGTGACTGGTGCAGGTCAAGGGATGGGAGGTGTATCTGATTCAATGAGTTATGTTTACCAGACAGCAAGCTCGGACTCGGAAATCACAGTTTATGTGGGATCTCTTATCGCCCCTTTCCCGATGAATCCCTATGGAGCTGCGGGTTTAGTTATTAGGGAATCCCTTGATCCGGGTGCAAAAACGGCTGCGCTGAACGTTTCGCTACAAGACGGGGCAAATTTCTGGATACGGAAAGATAATAATGGCACATCATTGAAGACCGTAGGTCCGAGTGTCGCAGCGCCTGTATGGCTTAGACTGCAGAAGGCGGGCAATGAATTTCTGGCATTTATTTCTGCAGACGGCACGACTTGGGATTTGCTTGGGAGGGATTTTTCGGATTTCTCCGGATCAACCTTTTATGTGGGGTTTGCCACGAGCAGCGGTGTTCCGGGAACTATCGCTACTGCGGAGTTTGAGGGGGTTACATTGAGCGGAAATCTCCCCTATGCTATCCCAAACCTGCAGCTCTGGCTGCGTTCGGATGTAGGAATTATTGGAGGAATTGCTCCAAAAGTGGCAGTCTGGGAGGATCAAACTGGTATTTTCAACGACGCTGAACAAACCAATTCTGCCAGCCAGCCTGTTTGGCAGGATGCCCAAATCAATGATTTGCCTTCGATTCTCTTTGATGGAAACAATAAGCAGCTACTTGTTCCAGATTCGCCTCCTCTTCGGCCCAGCCAAATGTCCCTATTCGTAGTAGGAAGACACTCAGGGGGTGCCAGTGATGGAGTCTTTCTATCAAAAGCACCATCAAACTTGAATAGCGGATATGCTATGGGACGAACCTCTAGCGGGTCCAAAGTTTCATTCATTATTCAAGGTAATACTGCGGCATCCCTTCCCCTTGCAACTGGAACTCTGGGCATCTTCTCAGGAGTTTTTGATGGTAAGAGGATAAAACTGTCGCTCGCAGGGGGAGAATCGGTCGTTGCCCCATTCTCAGAATTGCTGGTCTCTTCCACTGCCCCGCTGGTTCTCGGTGGCGTAGGTTCCTCCAAGGCTCTCACCGGAGACATTGCGGAGGTTCTCTTTTTCAACCGCGTTTTGAGCGCCTCTGAGAAGCGATCTGTGGAGTCCTATCTGGCTGGAAAATACGGGGTTTCCACAGGTGTAACTGCAAGCATAGGTGGGGGGGTCTATTCCGGCCCATTTTCTGTTAATCTGACGGCCTCTTTCGGTGAGGTGATTTATTACACTCTCGATGGGAGTGCTCCCAGCGCGACTTCGAATCTTTACACGGGACCGATTTCTGTTTCAAGTTCTTTGACTCTTCGGGCAGTTGCTTACCTGAATGGAGTGCACGGGGCTGATTTCACGGCGAACTATGTGATCGAGCCTGCGAGTTCTCTTGTTCCACGAGACGGCTTGGCAATGTGGTTGAGAGCTGATGTTGGAGTGATCGAAAGCGTAGGTAAGGCCATTGCATGGAATGATCAATCCGGTCAGGAGAACGGGGTGGCCAATGATTCCTCATCAGCCCCAATAAAATATCCGAATGCAATGGGGGTGCATCCTGTCATTCGTTTTAATGGCTCTAACCAGTATTTGAAGGCGGGCCAAGCTTTAAATTCGGGGGATGCTCTTCCCATGACCTTCGTAGCAGTGACGGGTTCGACCAGTAATCTGCGGGGGCTGTTCAGTAGCGCCTCCAATGATTCAAACGGAATCCGCTTCTCAAATGGTTCTGTAGAGTTTCACAATGCGTCTCCAATCCTGGATTTGGGCCTCAACCCCACGGGATCAATTTTTACTATTATTGGTAGCAGGAATAGCAGTGGACAACGGCTCCTGTCCCTTTTCAACGGAACAAGCACTCAATCATTCTCTAAATCTTACAATGCAAGCAATAGTCCCGGAAACGTGACTGTTAACAACCCCTTTGGAACCACCTCAACGGTGCAATTAACTGGCACTGCGGATGATTCTCTTTCTGTCTCAGGTACAGGGGTTTCCAATCTGGTCAACAATTCCACGAGGCCAGGCAATGTCCAATTAACCAATATCTCCTTTACCTTGGGCGAAAGTGGTTCCTTCACCATGTTTGCCGCTAATCCGACGGGCGGGTATAACGGATACTCAATAAATGCAAAATTCACAAGGGATACTGGCATCGAGGGAGATCCAATAGTCGGAAACACTTCACCTTTGCTATTCTCTGAGCCCTTCATCGGGAAGCAGGACAACAACTACTTTTCGGGAGATTTGGCAGAAGTGCTCTTTTACGATAGAGCCCTTAGTCCATCGGAGCGAAAGGATCTGGAAACCTATTTATCGACAAAGTATTCCATTGCCAAAACATTAATATCTGCTCCGACTGCAAGTCTGGCTCCGGGAACCTACAGTGGCGAAATCTCGGTCACTTTGAATGGCCCCCCTGATACAATCGTCCACTACACGACAGATGGATCTACTCCAACTCTCTACTCACCCGCCTATACAGTGCCGATCATTGTTGCCTCCACGAGCGTCATCAAAGCTGTTGCAGTCAAGGCCGGATATGCAATCAGTCCGATTTCAACTTTCTCATACGTCATCGATCCCTCCACTTCTGGAATCTCCCGTTCGGGGCTTAAGCTCTGGCTCAGATCAGATACCATTTCTCTTTCATCCGGTTCCTCCGTGGAACAATGGGATGATCAATCAGGGCTTGGGAACAAGGCCGTATCCTCCGCACCCGCTTCCAGTCCACTTTTTCAGACAGGGATACTATCTGGTAAACCTTCAGTTCGTTTTGATGGTTCGAATGATTTTCTTACCATCCCAAGTCTGGCCACGTTTAATCCAACACAAATCTCATCGATTGCAGTTGTAAGACGAACCACAGGCTCGGGGGCGGCAACAGTGGTCGAGAAGTTTGACCCTGCCCTGAACACCGGGTTCACTATGGACTTCTCCAACGCGACATCCCCCTGGATGTCTGTTCTAACGAACTCCGTCTCTGGCACCCTTCTGGCCAACTCTTTTGGAATTCTTGAAGGAATTTACAATCAATCCCAAAACATCATCACCATCAGTGGAGGCGCAGCCATATCGAGCAATTTTTCCTCTCCTCTGACAGCCACCACCACACCCTTCTATCTCGGAGGTCGAGGTAGCCAACGCCCATTTGCTGGGGATATCTTGGAGGTCTTGGTTTATGACAGGGCTATCTCACTCTCAGAGCGGCAAGAGATCGCATCATATCTCTTCTTGAAATACGGACTCGGGATTCAGCCAATCCTTACTTCTCCGGTGTTTTCGAATTCATCAAGCATCCTCCCAGGTCCTTTTGACCTGACGCTAGCTGTCCCCAACGGCGCAACAGTTTACTACACAATAGATGGTACGAATCCTACGACGTCCTCCCTGCAATACACGGGAGCTATTCCAATCACCAGCACCACCACCGTGAAGGCGATCGCTGTGAGGACGGGCTTCCAGAACAGCTCAATTTCACAAAACACCTTCACGATCGACCCCTCAACCGATTTTACAAGGAACGGATTGGCTCTTTGGCTTAAGGCTGATGCAGGGGTACAGACCAGCGCCGGAGCGGTCACCTCATGGATAGACCAATCAGGTAAATCCAACAATGCCTCCCAATCGACATCCTCAGCTCGCCCCATATTCGTTAGCAGTGCAGTCAATTCGAAGCCTGCATTGCAATTCAATGGAGATGACTCGCTCTTCATCCCTCCAACATCAGATCTCCGTCCGCAGTCGGTGACTGTTTTTGTGGTTGGCCAAAACACGGACAGCGGGAATAGTTACCGAACCTTCTTTCGAGGAGGTGGGGATAGTGATAGTGAGGGCTACGGGTTGTTGAAGCGAAGCAGTGGGACCGAGATGCGCTTCAATATCAATGGCAACAATGGGACAGGCAATTTTGCTACTGCCACGGTCCCAACCAACAGTTTTGGAATCATGACTGGGCGTTACGACCAATCCCAGATCACCTTTTATCTCAACGGAATCGTCGCAGGAACAACACCCAACACGATTGGCATAACTTCCTATGATTCCGTCGCAGGAAACTTTATAGGTTCGTCAGGGTCCGGGGTTTACCTGCAAGGCCAGATTGCGGAGGTTCTTGTTTTCAACCGGGCTCTTACGGATTCGGAGCGCTCCACCGTCGATTTATACCTCTATCAGCGATACAACATTGGCTCGGCACCTTCCCTTGTGGCACCGTCCCTCCCACCCAGTAATATTGCCAGCGGACCGTTTTCTCTGGCGATTCCCGCCCATCCCATGGGAGCGACTATTCGATACGAATATGGTTCAACAATTCCCACCGATTCCTCGCCGGTATACGATCCCAACAGCCCTCCTCAGATCACCGCCACGACAACTGTGAATGTGAAGGCTTTTAAGTCAGGATTCACAGCCAGCCCAGTGGTGAGTGCAACCTACAATGTCGATTCGACAGCTGCGTTTAGCAGGCTGGGACTTTCCCTTTGGCTGAGGTCTGACACCGGAATCCAGACAAGCGCTGGTGTGGTCACCTCATGGGCGGACCAATCAGGTAATTCCAATAATGCGGCTCAAGCCACATCATCCGCTCGGCCCACTTTTCTGAGTAGCTCCGTGAATTCCAAACCCGCGCTAGATTTTGATGGCGGAGATTCTCTATTTATTCCCTCCACCTCAGCTCTTCGTCCTCAGGCAGTCACCGTATTCGTTGTCGGAAGGAATGATGACACGAGTAGTAACTATCGGACGTTTTTTCGCGGAGGGGGTGATGGCGAAAATGAGGGATATGGCCTGCTAAAAGGAAGCAGCGGAACGCAGATGCGCTTTAATATCAATACCAACAATGGGGGAGGGAATTTTGCCACAGGCACGGTCCCAACCAACAGCTTTGGGGTGATGGCAGGCCGCTATGATCAGTCAAGTATAACCGTCCATGTCAATGGTGTGCTCACCGGAACAGCCGCAAATTCCAGTGGAATCACTTCGTATGACTCCGCAGCAGGAAACTTTGTGGGTTCAGCAGGGACCACTCGCTACCTTGATGGCCAGATAGCGGAAGTCCTTGTTTTTAATCGAGCTCTTTCGGATTTGGAACGCATAGGTGTCGAATTTTACCTCTATCAGCGCTACAACCTTGGCAGCGCTCCGCAACTTCCTGCTCCAACTCTCACCCCTGAGCAGATTTTCTCGGAAAGCCTTTCGATCACGATGGGATCTCCCGCATCAGGATCTGAAATTCGCTACACGCTGGATGGTATCACGGACCCTTCGCTCTCCTCCCCGGTTTTCGACCCCCAAAATCCGCCGGCAATCACCTCGGACACAACAATTAAAGCCCGTGCTTTTGGTAGCGGATACACTCCCAGTTCGATTGTGCAACGGACATACAAAAAGGATTCGACAGCCATTTTTGATAAATCCGAGCTAAAGCTGTGGCTTCGTGCGGATTATGGGGTCTCCACCGGGGCTGGGAATGTGGTGACCTCCTGGGCCGACCAATCAGGTTTGGGAAATCACGGGACACAGTCAACAACGTCCAACCAGCCAATCGCCGTTTCTTCTGCCATTAATGGACTTCCTGTCGTGAGGTTTGATGGAAGCAATGATTTTCTTAGTGTGGCAGATAGTCCCGCAACCCGCCCGGTTACACCGACCATCTACCTTGTGGCCAAGCGTTCAGGTGGTGGTAATTCAGGAGCAATATTTTACAAGAGCGACTCGACTTCGTTTGCAAACGGCTACGGATTTATCCGGCAGGGCTCGGGCGACACCTATGGCTTTTTTGTTAATTCAAACTCTACAAATAAAGTAACGGCAACTGTTTCCGCTTCGTCGGAATTCCTTGCCCAGCTTTCCTACAATAAAAGCTCGCTTGCTGTTTTGATCAACGGATCGCCATTGGCTCCCTTTTGGATGTCGCAGGACATCGCGCACAGCACTCAACCCCTTCGTATTGGCGGAAGCGGAAGTGGCACACAATCTTTTGGCGGAGACATCGCGGAGGTTCTGCTTTTCGACCGTGTTCTTACTCTTTCCGAGCAAGCGGCCGTCGAAAAATATTTGAGCACTCGTTACAATCTTGGCACCGATGGGGATGGGGACGGGCTTCCTCGTTGGAAGGAAATCGAACTCGGCACGGATCCCAACGTTTGGGACACAAACGGAAACGGCCTTTCTGATGGTCAGGAATACAACTCCGGGTTCAACCCTGCGGCTCTTGACAGCGATGGAGACGGGCTGAGCAACGCCGTTGAGTTGGCGCTTGGCACCAACCCCTTCTGGGCGGACTCGGACGGGGATGGAGTTCCAGATGGGGCCGACACCTACCCGCTTGACCCCACGGCCTCCTCGAATACGGACCCAACTCCCGGGAGTGCCCCCACAATTACTCTCACCCTTCCGGTGAATGCCACCCTCATTCCTTGAAACAATCGACCTGCCACAAACCATGAGCCCGCAACGACCCGCCTTCAAGTTAATCGCCAGCCTGCTTTGCTTTCTGCAAATTTGGGTTGGTTGGCCCGCTGTCATCCTGATCGCCCTCAGCCCCGCCCATGCAGTGGACCCCGTATCTGCGGTGGAAGCGGAAGCGCTTGCCGCAGCGCAAGTCGAGCCTGTGCTTGGTAGGGACGAAGGCATTGCAGACACTTCGGTGGCTTTTTCTAATGACCCTTCCGATGAAGAAATCCAACTAGCGCGAGTCTTTCCGGAACCTCTGATTCCTGTGGGCTCAGTCGTTGTGGATGGCGAGAACGTCGCCATAGCGGAAGCTCTTGCCCAATATGCGGGACAGGCTGATCGCGCGGATATTTCTGCGTTGAAAAGTTTTCTCGAAAAATACCCCACTTCTCGATGGAGCCCGGCACTCCAGACTAACGTCGCCCTTCTTCTGCGAAACAGCGGATTCTTTACCAGTTCCATGGAGATGTTTGAGACGGTATGGAACACCGCAAAGTCCGATGAAACCCAAGTTGGCCAATCTCTCGCAGATCGGGCTCTTGGAGAACTCGCAGACCTCAATGCCCGCTTCGGCCGTTTCAATCGGCTGGAGGAACTTTTTACCGAGGCTGATTCTCGGGATATTACTGGACGCGCCCAGAATCTGATTTCTCATGCCAGGCAAGGCCATTGGATAATGACCAACAAACCATCAGAAGGCTTCCGCTGCGGTCCTTATGCTGTCAACGCAGTCATGAACTCCCAAGATGGCACGGAAACCATAGACCCGGTCATAGCAAAAGAACCATCAACTCAGCAGGGAACAAGCTTGGATCAGCTCCAGAAGTTATCTCAAAGAGCGGGGCGTGAGATGATTCCTGCCAAAAGAGCCCCCGGCGCTGCTTGGGCCGTACCCATGGTTGTTCACTGGAAGGTTGGGCACTTTGCCGCCATCACCCGCACCTACAAAGGCAAGTTCTTGGTTGAAGATCCCACCTTTGGCGGGGAGCTTTGGGTGACCGCGGAGGCGTTGGAAGCGGAAGCCACTGGTTTTGGACTGGTTCCGAACCAGGATGGTCGCCTGCCAGCAGGTTGGTCTGCCATCAGTGCCGAGGAAGCCTCCAAAATATGGGGCAAAGGTGGCTCAGAAGGGTCAGATCCCAACGCGACCTCGTGTGAGAATGAGAAGACGTCGTGTTCATCAGGCACCGGGATGGCAACTCACGGGATTTTCAAAATGTTGGCCACTCTTCACCTAACTGATGCGCCAGTGGGATACAACCCACCATTTGGCAGGCCGGTTCATTTCAGAGCCTCCTACACACATTTAGAAGCCGGACAACCGCAGAACTTTAACTTCACAAACCTCGGCGCCTTCTGGGTCAACAACTGGGTTTCTTATGCGGAAGTGGACACCAGTGGAAATGTCATCGTTCGGCTGCGGAATGGAGGCAGCGAGAGCTTTCCCTTCAGCGGCTACAATCCGCTCACTTCTGAATTTGACAGTTCCATCTACTCGGCAGCCGTTCTTCGAAAAAAGAGCGCCAATCGCTACGAGCGTCAGCTCCCCGACGGAACTCGAGAGCTTTATTCCCAGACTGATGGCTCCACCGGCCGGATTTTCCTGAAGCAAATCATCGACCCACAAGGAAACGCCACCACGCTCAATTATGATAGCAACTTGCGGCTTACCACCATCGTTGACGGTCTCAACCAAGCCACAACCATCACCTACAAATCGAATTCTGGCTCAAACGCGGGATTCTACAAAATTTATCGAGTGACAGATCCCTTCGGACGATATGCCGAATTCACCTACGATTCTGGACTCACGCGCCTCGAAAAAATTCGGGATGTGATCGGTATCGAGTCATCGTTTGTTTACGGCTCCGATGGTTTTATTTCCCGGTTGACCACTCCCTATGGCAACACCGACTTCTATCAATACATTCCCGTCCCGATTGGTGACGGGATGGGGCGAGGGCTGCTTGTTTTTCTGCCGGACGGAAGCAGGGAGGTTATGGAAAGCTACCGCGGGCACACAATGATGACCTACTATTGGAGCCGCAAAGCGATGGCCATGGCTCCGGGCGATAGGTCGATGGCCGAGCAAACCCGCTGGTTGATGAGTCAAGAAGGCAATATCATGAAAGATGTTCCCGATTGGCGAAAGCAGGCCTTCGAAGCCCCCGTATACTTCACCTACCCTGCTCAGGGAGATCCCACCGAATCCCCCGATCCGAATGACCCTCCGGGAACACTTCACAGACATGTGGGAGCCCTCAGGCACCCTGACACGATCACCCAAGCCCTTGCCGGAGGTGGCGAACAAGTTTCCCGGTTTGAGTATAACAAACTCGGCAACGTCACCGAGCACACAGATCCTATTGGCCGGAAATTTGAATTCAAATATGCGGTCAACAACGTGGACTTGCTGGAGGTGCGTCAGATCCGTAACGGAGCCAATCAATTGCTGAAAAAAACAATTTTCGATAAACGCCACCTTCCCTTAAAAATGATCGCAGCCTCTGGGCGAGAAACAAATTTCACTTACAATTCCCGTGGTCAGGTTCTCACAATTACAAACCCTCGCAACGAGGTTACCACCTACACTTACAATGCTAACGGCTACCTCACCAAAATTGATGGGTCGCTCGCCGGAGATTTGGATCGCACCGAGGCAGGGTATGACTCCTTCGGTCGGCTTCGCACTATCACCCAGGTCGAAGGGCCAGGTGCCGCCAATGCGTGGACCGTTACCATGGATTACGACGCCCTCAACCGTCCCACAAAAACCACCTACCCTGACACGACCACGGAAGAGACGGTTTACAGCCGCTTGGATCCGATTCGATCCAAGGACCGGCTCGGGAGGTGGACAACGCGCATTTACGATGCCCTCGGTCAGAAGGTGGAGGAACGCGACCCCCAAGGCCGCCTCTTCAAATACGAATGGTGCCGGTGCGGCGCCCTCCAAAAACTCACCGACCCCAAAGGCCAGGTAACCCATTGGTCCTACGATGCCCAAGCCCGCCTTACCAAGAAGACCTACCCGGATAACTCGGAAGAAATTTACACCTACGAGCCGGTCACTACTTCCGGTCGCCTCCTCTCGGTCACGGATCCAGCCGGAAACGTTGCGACCTATGGATATCATGCCGATGATTCCATCGCGTCAATCACCCGTTCAGCTGCGTCGGGCTTTGCTCCGGTGGCCCCAGTCACAGTCTCATGGGACCCCGATTTCCGACGCGTGAGCACAGTTTCTGACACCTACGGCCAATACACATACGCCTACACTCCCTACGCCAATGATTCTTACGGAACCCCCCAAAACGGGCGGGGGCAGTTGGAGAACATCAGCTTCGACACACTCAATACGACGATTGCTTACGAATATGATGAACTCGGGCGTATCGCAAACCGTCAGATTGATGGCAACAGTAATGAATCTTCATGGAACTATGACGCCGCCGGACGCCTGAGTTCCTGGACTAATGCGCTCGGCACATTCACCCCCACCTACGTGAATGCAGCCTACGGAGTCGAACGCATGGAAAGCCTCGCATTCCCGAGCGGGCAGACGGTCAATTACGATTGGGGAACCAACGTTGAAGACTTCCGATTGAAGGAAATCGAGCACCTGGGTCCTGGCACCACAGCGCTGCTCAAGTTCGGATACGTGACGGATGCCATCAGCCGAATCTCCCAGTGGAAAAAGCAACGGGGGACGGAGCCCATGGAGCGCTTCGAACTGGGCTACAATCGCTCAGATGAATTGACGTCTGCCGTCTTGCGAGATGATTCCACCAATGCCATACTGAAACAGTTCTTCTACTCGTATGACCCCGCCGCCAACCGCACCAGCGAACAAATTGACACGGCTGTGACTTCTGGCACCTTCAACTCCTTGAATCAGTTGACGGACATCAGCGCTGGGGGCAAAACACGTTTTCAGGGCACTCTCAACGAGCCGGGAACGGTGACCGCTGGCGGCCAACCAGCGTGGATGCAAGGAGGTACGAACTTTGTGGCCGATGTGAGTCTCACTTCGGGAACAAATTCCATTGCCGTCGTGGCGAAGGATGCGAACAACAACACTAAGACCAACACGTATCAAGTCATCGTCCCAGGAGGCACGGGAAAATCCCTTTCCTATGACCTGGCTGGTAACACGATCTCAGACGGCACACACACGTTCACATGGGATGCGGCCAGCCGCCTGGTGAAAATCACCTACGGGGATAATGCCACGAGCGAGTTCGGCTATGACGCTTTCGGAAGACGGGTAAAAATCGTGGAGAAGGACAGTGCAGGGAACGCAACCAGCACGAAGCAATTTGTTTTTGATGGACTGGCGATTGCCGAACAGCGCGATGGGGACAACGTTTTAACAACCCGATATTTCCAGGATGGCTACGTGATAGGAGCCAATGCGACGCCAGCTGTAGATCAACAATTCTATTACCTCCGAGACCATCTGGGATCAATACGAGGCGTTTTTAATCGGGATGAACAGGCAATAGAAGTGTATCAAGACTTTGATCCTTATGGGAGAATGACGCTGACAGATGGGACCAACAACACCGCTTCCGACATGAGTTACACCGGACACTACCGGCACTCAAAGAGCGGAATGTATTTGACAATGTATCGAGCCTACAGCCCAGAGCTAGCTCGCTGGCTATCACGGGATCCTATTGGGGAGGTGGGCGGCATCAATCTGTATGCGTATGTTGCCAATAATCCAGTTAATTACTTTGATCCGATGGGAGCCTTTTCATGGCCGTCTGTAGTGGGCGTCGTTGGCGGAATTGTATCGGTTGCTCTTTTTCCTACTTACCCCGTCGTCGCAATTGGAATTGGTGTGGTTGCCGCTGGGTTTTTGATTTACGACCTGTATGACACTTGCAATACTCGGCAGCAGTTAGAAGACATAGTAACCGATACCACAAAAAATTATTTTGATACCATAAATGAACTAAGCCAACCGGGCAGTGAAAACTTACCTGACCCCTTGAATTCGTCATCGGGTTCCCAGTAAACCTTCTGTTTCGAAATTGTTCCAGCAATGAAGACTCTTAACTGCACTTCCCCTACGAAAATGCTTAGACGAAACGACTTGATATCGTCTGTTCCCCAGCTGGTGCTTGCAGTTGTTTTCATTTTTTTGGGATGGGCATATTTGGATCAATTTGACACGATGCTTGCCAGAGGCATAGTTATCACTGCCCTTGGCTGTGTGATGTTAAACTGCGCCGTTGTCAGCATGCTTTGGAAGGCGCAAGCCCGTTCAAAAGGGAACGAAGAGAAATCTCCCGGCCAAGTTCTGGACGAACAGCCAAAGGGGTCAGTAGTATCAGATCAAAGCAAGGGATAATTTTGTATAAATAAAAGAGTCATAGGGGTCAGTCCAAGCATATGATCATAAAAACTGTTGACAGGTACAGGAGATTTATGGAGAGGGGAGAGGATGCCGAGAAATGTGAGATTGGAGTATGAGGGGGCTAAATATCATGTGATGAGCCGCGGGAACAATCGCGGCATGATTTTCGAGGATGATGAGGACCGGAAAGTCTTTCTTGGGACGCTTGGGGAAGCCTGCGAGCGGTCAGGGGCCGTTGTTTATAGTTACGTCCTGATGGGGAACCATTACCACTTGCTGCTGGGAACGCCGAAGGGGAATTTGGTGGCAACAATGCAGTGGCTTCAGAGCACATATACAGCAAGATACAATGCAAGGCATCGCCAGAGCGGGCACTTGTTTGCGGGTCGCTACAAGGCGATACCAATACAAGAGGATGAGCCAGCTTATGGAAGGATTGTGAGTGATTACATTCACTTGAATCCAGCGAGAGCCAGGTTGGTAGGTCAGGAGGGAAAGCCCAGGCTGAAAGACTACATCTGGAGCAGCTTTCCGGGGCTGTGTGGATTTGTAAAGCTGCCGGAGTGGGTGGATGGAGGAAGCGCGGTGGGGTGGCATCATTGGGAGATCAGACGGAAGCGGGATCGCACAGCTTATTGGAAATATCTGGAGAACCGGGCCAGGGAAGGAGAGGACAAGGAGGATCTGAAGGAATTGAGGAGGGGATGGTATTTGGGTGGTGAGGAATTCCTCGATCGTCTGGAGAATGTGGTCGGAAGAGCGGTTGCGGATAAGAAGCGAGCCAGCTTTGAAGGAGGGGCAGTGAGGCGGCATGACGAAGCAGAGGCTGAGAAACTGCTGATGGCAGGAATGAGAGCGCTCGGGTTAGCAGGAATTGAGGAGGTAAAAATGCTGCCAAAGAATGACACGCGTAAACAGGCCCTTGCGTGGTTGGTGAAAAGTCATACGATTGTAGGGCATGAATGGATTCTTGAGCGCTTGGAGATGGGCCACCGCAGCAATGTCACACGTGCCATGGCGAGATTCCGAGCGGCTGAAGAGAAGGAGATTCGAACACTCAAAGCAAAAATGATCAAATGCTCGGACTGACCCCTAAATTTTTTAAGGGTAACAGTTTAGCTGTTTTTGGGCTGAAATCTTAAATTAGCCGAAAATCTTTTTCAGTTTCTTGTAAATAAGCGCTTGACTTTTTTCTATACCATGCGCATATATGCGCATGTCTTATTTTTTCTTGTATGTCTGACAACATTTGGAACCTCAAGCAAAAGAAGGAGCGCCTTCATAAAGAGATCCTTGCAAACCTTGATTTTTTAATCGGCTCCGTCACCACCCAGGGAGTCCGTGGTGGCTTCAACCTCACCTCTGCGGAAAAGGGTAAAACCCGAACAAAATACATTCGGGCGGGCATGGTGGATGAGGTTCGCATTATGATTGAGCGACACCGTCAGCTCAAAGACCTGCTCAAAGAACTCTCCGAGGTTAATTGGGCCTTATTCAAAGCAAAGGATCCCCGCTGAGATGGGACGATGGAGAACTGCTCCCTATGGCTTTGTCTGTCCTTATCGTGACAGCTGCCCGCATTTGGAGGGCTTGTCTGCTTTTTGGATGTTTGAAGAGCACCAACTCTCCAAGGATAGAGAACACGAACACCTGCAAATCCGAGATCGCATGGCCCAAGAAAACGCATCGCTCCACCGCCTTAACCGCGAGCAGAAACAGGAGATCGAGCGACTGAAGGCAGAAAACAAACTCCTCCACCAAAGTCGCTTCAAACCTTCAAAGCCCAAGCCGCGCTGCTCCGATGAGGAACCCGGCTGCGCACCGCCCGAAAAGCCCAGGGGTGCCCGCAAAGGCCATCCTGCATGGAATAGAAAAATCCCCGAGCACATCGATCACCATGTCCATGTGGAGGCCCCTCTCATCTGCCCACACTGCCAGAGGGCCACCGACATGCACTGCGGCGGCCAAACTTCATTCATCCAAGAAGACATCGTATTGATCCCACAAACCGTCGTCACCTCCTACATCCATGACACCGCGTTCTGTCCCGGCTGCCAGCGTCAAGTCATCCATCCCCTGGAGGGCGAATTGCCCTTCGCGCCCATAGGTCCCAATGCTAAGGCTACAGCCCTCTATTTGCGCCATGCCCTCAAGGTGCCTTACCGTAAAATCTCCGAAGCGATGGGAACCCTTTTTGGAATCAACTTTGTGCCTGCCAGCACTCTGGGCTTTGAGAAGCGTGCCAGCGTCAACGCGCGTTCCATCCATCAGGATCTCCTCAAAAAGATCCGTGTTGCTGATGTGATCCACGCCGATGAGACCCATTGGCGTGAGGATGGAAAAAGCTCCTGGCTCTGGTATGCAGGCAACGAGTCGCTGAGCGTTTTTCGTATCGACCCGCACCGCAACTCCGAGGCGGCTCAAGCCCTCCTTGGCAAACAACTCGACGGCCTGCTCGTCACTGATGCCTACGCCGCTTATAACGCCGTCCAATGTGACGGAGGGCGGCAAAGCTGCTTGGCCCATCTCCTTCGCAAGAGCGATGAAATTGCCGCTGAGCTTGCCTTAATCCACGAGGCTGATGGCCACGCCGTGCGCTTCTGCCAATCCCTTACTGCACTGCTCACAGAAGCATGCAACGTCGTTATTCCCAAATCCAGAGAGGCCCGAAAAAAACTCATTGATTACTTCCGTCAAAAGCTCTTTTCCATCTGCCGCAAACCTCTGATTTACGAAAAAGCTGAAACCTTCCGCAAACGCCTGGTCCCGACCTCCCGCGAATACCCCCAGCTCTTTGCCTTTATTGAAAACGGCGGTCCTCCTACCAACAATCACGCGGAACGCTCCCTGCGCCCTCTGGTCATTTTCCGAAAAATCTGTATGGGAACCCGCAGCCCAATCGGCTCAGATAACATCGCCATCTTCGGCTCCCTCACACAGACCGCCACCCTACAAGGCGCAAAACTCATCGACATGTTCCGCGCCCTCTTCGGCCCCTCCCCAAACCAAGCCCATGATCTCATTTTTCACAGCCCTCGAGAAGTAAACCTATCGGGCTAAACTGTTAC
>JBGTAR010000023.1:0-3564 GCA_041749815.1 Terrimicrobiaceae bacterium | reverse complement strand
CGGTTCGGAAGACGGCTGCCATCATAGGTGAAAATTTGCACCTCATCCCCCGCCTGCATGGTCATCCGGTGTTTTGCAAGCACCCGCAGTTGCGGCCCTTCGGAGGCTGTCACCATGTGAAAATCGCCATTGATGGCAATGGCATCATCACCCATATGGTAGGCCACGCAGCGGTCGTAAAGCGGCCCATGTTGGGCATTTTTCGAGTGGTAGGCATCGGCGTTCAAAGATCTTACTCGCAGATGGGAGCGGGGGACCGGATCGCTTTCCGGTGATCGGCGCTCGACCCGGCATCCCAGATACTTTGAGCCATCGCAGCCATTCTCAAAAAATCCAAACGAGTTTGAAGCAAACAATGTCACGTCCTGAAACGTGAGATTCATGCTGTCCGTCGACATGATGGCATGGGGAATCTCACCACCGGGCGCTTGGGAGTTTTTTATCACCGCAAGATCACCCACCGCTTCATCCGCAAAGGCCGTTTGAGTTTTGGATTTAACAATCCTGGCTTTCCTGGGTGCGGTCAGCTCGGTGCGTGCCCCATAATAAGTGATTCTGCCCTTCAAACGCTGGGTGCTCGCATCAAAGATCTCAACACTCCCGGTGGAGCTTCCCGGCTCGGCGTAACCCTCGAGAATTTCAACCTCAAAACTCATTTTATCCTCCGAGATGGCGGTGATGATTGCCTGGGTGAAGGGGAGGGGATCATAGTCGATGCTGAGCCCGCGCAGTGTCAGGTTTTTGCAGTTCTCGACGGTGATGGCGCGTGTGGTTTCTGTGCAGACCATTTCAACCCCGTCGGCGATGATCGTCAGATCATTCAGCCCTCGGAACAGGAGGTGTTCACGGTTTTGTGGCGTCACCCGATAGCGGCCGGGAGGAATCACAATCTCCTTGGCTCCTGAGGAGATGCCTTCTGCAATAAGCTGTCGGAGATCCTCGGAGCGTTCCTCTGTGACCGGTGCCACAGGCTCCTTTTCCGGAGGCTGCTGTCCACAACCCACCAGAGCTCCCAAGCAGAACAGCACGAGCCGAACCGTTTGGCGGGATGCCCGCTTCCAAGAATTTTGAGTCTCTGTTGCTCCTTCAGGGCGGCAGGTTTGCATGACTAATAATCTCCCATGCAGAAGCGATACCTTCTCCATGCTGCCGTTTTGACCCGTTCATCGGGTGCCGTGGACCAGTCGGCTGCCGTCATCGCGGAGACCCGGCCATCCCCCCACAGAATATTGCCAGTCCCCATATGCCTCGCAGCGAAGGCTTGATCGGCCGATGCCGGTGGCTCTGGATTGAAGATCGTGGCCACCCCACCATAAAAATTATTTTGGAACACCACATCAATCATCACTGGCAGCCCGCTCAAATTGTTGACCGCTCCCATGCGATCCACATTCAGAACAGGATTGTTGTTTCGAAAGGCGGCGCGGTTGCTGTTCAGTTGCGCATTGTAAGCGTAATGCATCGGGTATCGGGGATCGGCGAGGGTTTTGCCCGGCATACGCATCCATGACGCGGCTCCACTGGGCGATCGTTCTTTTCCTGCGGGACAAATGAAGACTTCCCGCCGCTCATTGAGGTAGGGGTAAATATCTGTCAGCCACCCCACGCCATCAGTGCCCGGAGGATCCAAAGGAAGGGCTGCCGCGTCTCCCCATCCCCCTCGCGGGAAGGCCCCGTTATTTTCTCCCGCATAACTCGCAATTGCGATTCCAATTTGTTTCAAGTTGGATAAACATTTGGCGCCTTCAGCGCGGGCTGTCACGGAACGGTAGCCAGGAAACAAGAGGGCAACAAGAATGCCCACAATGGCCATGACCGTCAGAAGTTCGACGAGCGTGAAGGCTGCGCCGCGGCGCAATGCCAGCTTATTCAGGGGAGAATACATATCAAATTAAGTCTCAAATCATGTTGACATTAAAATTTTCCACGTCAACATCTATTTCAAATCGGAATCAAAATGACATTAAACGCTGAAGAAGCCGAGTCCAATGGATGTTCCATGATTAATGGCAGTGGCTCCAAGCCCAAGCATGCCCAACTGGCGGAGTTGCTGGATCCTGAGTTTCGCCGCCTTGAGCCTGAGACTCCTATCCCGTCAGTGACGGCTCTGATGGATCGATTTCAAGTGTCTCAGGGAACGGTGGTGCATGCGTTGCGTCACTTGCGCACGCGTGGGCTGGTGGTCAAGCCGCGTGGCAAGAAACGATTGGTCACCGTGGGTCATGCCAAACGGGACAGTTCGGTTTTTAATGTTCTTCTCCTTCGCTCGCAATGGAGCTCCCCTGATTACGACTCCATGAGTTATGCTCTTTTGGAGGAAGCCAACCGGCAGCGTCTCCACCTGGATATTCTCACCTATGGTGCGACATGGCGAGCCGACTTGGCCACTGCCATCAAATCGCAGGATGCATTAATTGTGTTGCCCTCGGCCAACGATTCTCCACGGCTGTATGCGGCGATCGAGGAGAGTCATCTCCCGTCGGTCATGCTTTGGGAGGAGCCTCCTTTGGTCGATATGATGGGCGTTGCGGACGATGATTTAGCTGTGGGGCGAATGGCTGCTCAGCATTTGTTGAATCTGGGGCACAAATCGGTGGTCGCCTTTCTGAGTGAACCACTGCTTTCCGGGATGAAACGGCGGTTGGCTGGCTGGGAGGAAGCCATGCGTGCTGCTGGGGAATCCAATCCTTCCCGATTGGTGATCGACTGTTCCGTCGAGCCAGGGAAGGAGGCGATTGTGGGTTCTTATGAAAAGCTGAGGCGCTGGCTTTATCAAAATGGAAACTGTCTCCCTGGAACCGCCGTTTTTTGCCTGTGCTGGACCGGAGCCCTTGGGATGTTGCGGGCGCTGCGAGAGGTGGGGCTTGAAGTCCCCCGTGACGTCAGCATCCTTTCTCATGGTGGGGAAAACCGTCTTTGTGAGTTTACCAACCCGGCGCTCTCTGTGATCCAGTGCAGCGTCGCCGAGTCCGCCCGCCAGGCCCTTGCCCTCCTCAAGGACGCCTGCCTCGGCAACAAACCCCGCCAACGCGTCATCCTCCTTCCTCCCTCTCTCATTGAGAGGGAATCCACCCGACCCATCCGCGGCAACTTCACCATAACCCCATGAACCCAATACTCCTCTCCGCCAGCCTGATCGCAATCTCAGCGTTTTCCGTTTTTGCTCAAGGCGGCAACATTCTCCCCAATCCCTCATTTGAAATCACCACGGAAGGCCGCCCCAAAGGTTGGCGACCCTTCGTGACGCCCTCCGAGGCGACAGGCGAATTTTTTGTGGCCGACGGCAAGGAGGGCGAGACCGTGCGCACTGGCATTTCTGCCCTGCAAATCCATTTCCCTGAGGCCGCGGAAGTTTCCCAAGTGGTCTGGCTGAGCGATCCCATTTATGGCGGGGCTCCCGTCGAACCAGGGCGATATTCCTGTGCGTTCTGGGTTAAATCTGAGGATCTGCGCCCGGGTTTTCACGTCTGGATTTCCATTGTGGGTTATGCAGAGGACAAAACGCGGGTTGATGAGCTCGAACGCAGTGAATATCTCACGTCCAAAGAACTCCCCGATGGAGCG
>JBGTAR010000022.1:0-2658 GCA_041749815.1 Terrimicrobiaceae bacterium | reverse complement strand
GCGACCACTTTTTTAGCGACCGGCTTTTTGACCGCTGCTTTTTTAGCAGGAGCTGCTTTTTTGGCGGCTGGCTTTTTTGCAACGGCTTTTTTAGCGACTGGCTTTTTAGCGGCTGCTTTTTTGGCAGGAGCTGCTTTTTTGGCCGGGGCTTTTTTCGCTGCAGGTTTTTTCTTGGCGACTGGCATTAGATATCCCCCCTTTCCATCCGCATCTGCGGGAAAGTGTTAATAAGATGTGAATAACTCACGTTCTGTTGTGAATAGTTCTCTGATGGAATTCCGTCAACGAAAATATTCGTTTTTCGCTTGCTTTTTTTTGAAGGGTTTTTGCAGAGGGAAAGCGTCAATCGCGTTTGAGCAAGATTTCATCGGCCTTTGCAGCGATCGCCTCGACATCCCAGAGCCTTCCAATTCCCTCATATCCACAGGCGAGCAAACCTTCTTCGGGACCAATAAATTCCGCACCGCGCGAAGAAAGGGTTTTCACATTGTGAGCTGTGGCCGCGTGCAGCCACATTTTTCCATTCATGGCGGGCGCAATAAGAAGTGGGGCTGGTGTCGCAAGAGCGATGGACGTGAGCGCATCATCTGCGATTCCATGCGCCAGTTTTGCGATCACATTGGCTGTGGCCGGTGCAATCAAAAGCAAATCCGCCTGATCGGCCAAAGCAATGTGTCCCGGATGCCATGATTCTTTTTCATCAAAGATACCGGTAGTGACCGGGTTGCGTGATAGAACCTGAAACGTGAGTGGGGCAACAAACTCCGTCGCGTGATCGGTCATCACCACAAACACGAGGTGGCCGCGTTTGGTGAGGCGACTTGTGAGATCGGCTGCTTTGTAGGCGGCGATCGACCCACTGACACCAAGAACGATGGTTTTTGACCCGGTCATGGTTCGGGGATGATGAGGCGACGGCTGAGGTAACGCTCAGCCCGCATGACAGCACGAAATTTTTCAATATCTTCCTCCATGGATCCGCTGATGATGGTGTAGCGGTAGTCGCGCCAACGACTGATTTCAGCGGCCGCATTCTGGAGGCGGGTTTCGATTTGGGATTCGGTTTCCGTGCCGCGCTTCTGAAGGCGACGGGCCAATTCGTCCAAGCTTGGTGGCATGATGAAGACGTCTGCAAGGGCCTCTCTCACAGCTGGGTCGCGGCGGATCATGTCAGCGCCCACAATGTCGATATCGATCAGCACATCAACCCCCTGCTCCAGTGATTCCAGAATGGGCTTTCTCAGGGTTCCGTAAAAGTGGTTGTGGACTTCGGCGAATTCCAAAAATTCTCCGGCATCTGCCCGTTGCCGGAAGTCCTCCTCAGAGAGAAAAAAATAATCTTCCCCATGAATTTCTCCCGGCCGGGGATTGCGGGTCGTGCAAGACACGGAGTAGACAAAGTCCGGTTTGTGACGAAGGGCGGTGGTGAGTGTGGTTTTGCCAGCGCCGGAGGGCGCGCTGAGAACAAAAAGAATTCCGGAACGTTGGAAAGTATTACTCAATGTTTGCGAGTTGTTCCCGGAGTCTATCAAGCGCCGTCTTGGCCTCAACGACAAAGCGGGAGATTTCTGCATCGGAGGCCTTGGAGCCTATGGTGTTCCACTCCCGGCCAAGTTCCTGGGTCAAAAACTCCAGGGTGCGTCCCACGGGACCTTCCTTGCGCAGAAGCTCGATGAATTGTTTGCCATGGCTCTCCAGTCGGTCCAACTCCTCGGAAATATCAGCACGCTCGGCAAAGGTGGCAATTTCAACCAAGACCCTCGACTCGGTGATATCAAGATCGAGCCCAGCGCGCGCGAGCCGATCAAGCAACAGCGCGCGTTGACGGGCCGGTGCCCGCGCTGCCAGGGGACGGACCTTGCGAGCAAGCTTTCCGAGCTGACCGATCTCCCGCTGCAAAACCTTCTCCAAATGTTTCCCCTCCCGCTCCCTCATTTGCAGGAGGCCGCCGAGAGCCAGAGCCAAAGCCTTTTGCACGGCTGGCCAGGGGTCTGCCGCAGCCGGACCACTTCTTACAACGCCCGGTCCGGCAAGAATCGTCTCAATCCGGACCTCGCCTTCCAACGCGAGTTGCTTTTTGAGTTTTAAAATCTCTGCCAGATAAACCCGGGCCCGCTTTTCATCCACAATCCCACCGGAATCCCCGGTCAAAAGTTCCACGCTGACATTGACCCGCCCCCGGCCCACACTTTTAAGGACTTCTTCACGGATGTGAGGCTCCAGAAACAAAAGATCACGGGCCGCAGAAAGCGACACTTCCGTCTGCTTGCGATTCACCGAGGAGCATTCCACCACAGCGTGAACCCCGCCCTCATGCGCGCGCCCCCGCCCGTGACCTGTCATACTTCTCATCGCAAGACCCTATGCCTGGCATGCACCCCGTGTCGAGTTCGACGAATGATCAAGACCCTCGAAAAAACCTACAAGCGGCCGATAAAATGGAATTGTCAGAGCCACGCCGACAAATTACATTGTAGATACTGTCATGCGATGGGTTGATTCTTCATTGCAGGAACTTACAACACACATGATGCAATACGCTGAAGCCAACCGCCATGCGGCGGAAATTATGAACCCCCTCGAGGAGAGGCTGGGTTACAAGTTCCGCAATGGCCTTCTTTTGGCGGAGGCGCTCACGCATCCCAGCATTTCGTTGGA